>NZ_JBEXPJ010000108.1:0-30173 GCF_040611995.1 Lentzea sp. NPDC006480 | reverse complement strand
CTTGAGCACGCGGTCCGAGGCGTCCACCTCGACGACGAGCCGCACCTCGCCCTGCGTGTAGCCGCCGGAGTGCGGCACCCCGCCCGCGCTGAACTGCGCCGAGCTGCGCGAGCTGCTCAAGGAACACGACCTGGCCAAGGAACCGCTGGCCTTCCAGCGCGCGGTCGCCAGGACCGCGCAGATCCCGTGGATGTCCGCGACCACGACCGACCTGGGCTGGAGCGAGAAGAAGCTCTCCCCGAGCACCCGGTTCATGCAGTGGTACGCGCGCAGGCTCTTCGAGGTCATCCCCGGCAACCGGCAGGTCTACCGGTCCTTCATCCGCGTCTCGCAGATGGTCGACCACCCGGCGGCCCTGTTCCGGCCCGCCGTCCTGTGGCCTGTCCTGACAAGGCGCGGTCTCAGCGGGTCGCGCCGTCGGGCCAGAGAACGGTGACCGGCACACCCCGCGACCGCGCATAGGCGACGACGTCGGCCGTCCCACCAGGCCCGCGACCGGGCTGCCCGTCCCACACGGCCAGCAGCGAGTCCGACTCGTCGACCATCCGCTTGCCCGCCTCCAGGTAGGCGACCGGATCAGGCGTGACGAACGGCAGCTGCACCACCTCGCCCGCCCGCGCCAGCAACCGGTCGTAGACGGGCCGGAACTCCTCCGGCAACGACTCGCGGTACTCGGCGGCCGGCAACACGGCCACCAACGAGCCTCCCGCGTCCAGCACTGCCTGCGCGAACACCGCGTCCGCCCCGTCCGCCAGGCACGACACCCCGACGAGGTCGTCGCGCTCGGCCACCGCGGCACGGATCATCCGATCGACCTCGGCCTCGAGCTCGGCGGAGAGACCGCGATGTCCGGTGATGGCGAGCTGCGTCATTCGTGCAGGATAGGCGGCTGAAGCGGAATCCGGCCGCTGGATCGGCGCTCCCGTGCCATCGCGAGCACCTCGACCACCCGCCGTCGCGTGGCGTCCGGCGAGACCACTTCGTCGACCGCACCGGCCACGTCGGCACCGGGCCAGGCGAACACCGCCGACGCTCCGAGCGGCCGGGAGTTCATCACGAAGTACGGCCCGCAGACCGCGCGCGGCACCACCGTCACCCGCGGTACCGAAGTGGAAGCCAAGGCGTGCAACAACTTCGCCGCGCGCCCGGCGACCCGCACCACGTCCGCGACCACGACCAGCGGCACCCGCGACGCGTCGCACATCCGCACGAACCGAGCAGCTTTGGCGGCACCAGCGCTGTCGAGGAGTCCGGTGGCCGCGACCACGCCGACGGTGTGCCCGCCCATCCGGCCGAGCGCGGTCACGACCTGGGGTGAGGTCCAGGCGCGCAGCTCGACCGGGCCCGCATCGGCAACGGCGCTGGAATCGAACAAGGCCGGCACCAGGTTCCGGCCGGCCACTGGCTGCTCCGGCACCGCCGAGTAACGCCCCCGGTTCCCCAGCAACGACACCACCAGCCGGGCGTTCTCCACCGCCAGCGCGTCGGACGAGCACACGACATCCGCGGCGAACCCGCCGGGCCCCGCGATCACCACGTCCGAAAGCGCAGGTCCACAACCGCCATCCGACGACCCCAGCACCACGCAGATCTGCGGCACCCGCCCGGCTGCCCGCACCATCGCGGCGAACACGTCCCCAGCGCCCTCCCACGCAGGACCGTCACACCGCCAGAGCCCCAGCACCGGGACACCCTCACGGGCAGCGGAGTCCACCGCCCAGACAATCCGCTCGCTTCCGCCAACACCGATGGACCCGCTGGTTGCGTAAGCGATCACGGGACGTCCGAGCACAGATCCTCGGGCGATCACCACACCGGCGCTGTCCACATCGGACAGCAACCGAAGAGTGCCGCGATCGCACAACGCCCGCAGGTCCATCTCACGCGGCCAGGCAGAGGTCCGAGGTCGCCAGGTGCGACCGCAGTGAGCGCAGAGCGGAGTGAACCCGGGACTTCACCGTGCCGACCGGAATGCCGAGCACCGCGGACACCTCGTCGGGACTGCGACCGTGCAGGTACATGTGCACGACGACCTCACGCCGGTTCGGCGTCAGCTTCGCCATCGCGTCGGCCAGCGTGATCGAGTCGACGACCCGCGAGATCTCGCACCGCGTGGTCGGCAGGTGCGCCAGGGCGGCGTCACCGGCCTCCTGCGGGCGGCGGTTGCGGTGCCGCACGCGGTCGATGACCAGGTTGCGCGCCACGGTCACCAGCCACGGTCTGGCCGCCTCTGGCCGATGTGCGAGACGCGGAGTTCGCCAGGCCCGAAGGAACGTCTCCTGCAGGAGGTCCTCCGCGAGGCCCGCGTCGCCGTTCGTGAGGGTGCGCAGGTACATGTGCACCGACCGGCCGTGCATGCGGTAGATGTCCGCGAGCACACGGCCGTCGAGTGTGTCGTCGAATGCCGCGGCGGAGTTGCTCAGAGCGCTCACGACGCTTACGGCGCTCACGGTGGTGGTCATCTCGCTCGCCTCGCAATCCGGGGGTGGTGGCACTCATGAACTGTGCTCCGTGCCACACCCGCCCGAATCGGTCGGCCGACCCAACCTGCCCGCGTAGTTGCGGAACCCCTGACCGGGACCGAAGTCCGGTCGCGGCTACGTCATCCGTCGCAGTCCCGGCGCGCCGCCAGCAAAGCGCTCACCAGCAGATCCGAACAGCCGTCCTTGGCGAGGAACATGTACGCGCCGGCCGCGATCGCACTGTCGGCACACGCGTTGTTCAGACTCATGGCCACGACCGGAATCCCGTGCTGCTCGGCGAAAACCCTGAGCAACGACAAGCCGTCCCGTTCCGTGGGCATCAGGACGTCCACGATGGCAACACCGGGTTCGGTCTCGGCAGCCAGCCGCACGGCGGACTCGGTGGTCCCGGCCTCGCCCACGACCTCGAACTCCGGATGCGCCACCAGAAAAGTCCGCATGGCACTGCGCACCCGCGCGTCGTCGTCGACGATCAGCACGCGGATGGGCCCTCGCCCGTCGGGATCCGTCAACGGGCCCTCCCACCACAACTACGGCATCACCGAGAAGTAGACGCCTCGGCGATGCCGTAGTTGGAGCGGCGAATGACGGCACTCAGCCGAGACGTTTGTCGCGGTTCTGTTGAGCAACAGCCAGGTAGTGAGTGTTCGTCATGACTCCGAGGATGTTCCCGAACGGATCGACCACCGAAGCGGTCACGAAGCCTTCACCCCGCACCCGCGGTTCGTCGTGCACCTTGGCCCCCAACGAGAACAACCTGTCCAGCGTCGCCTCAAGATCGTCGACTGCCCAGAACAGGATCGACCCGCCAGGACCCTCCGACGGCGTCACCTCGAACTGACGCTGCACCAGCCCGAGCTCGGCCTGGTAGTCCCCGATCCGGAACTCCGCGTACCCCAGCGTGCCGTCCGGCGCGTTCCGCGAGAAGTACGCGTCCACGCCCAGGAACTCGGCGTACCAGGCCCGCGCCTCGGCGACGTCGTCGGCGTAGTAGGTGACGGTCGACATGCCTCGCAACATCGGAAATCCCTCCAGAAATTCTTCGGGGTGTTGCGTTTGAGCTTCCGCCGTAAAGTGCTCATCCAGTGAGCACTTTTAGAAGGAACATGAAGCCATGCGCGCAGACCGTCTCGTGGCCACGCTGCTGCTGATGCAGGCCAGAGGCCGCGTCACCGCCTCTGAGCTGGCCAAGGAGTTCGAAGTGTCCACCGCAACCGCCCGCCGCGACCTGGAGGCGCTGTCCACCGCGGGCGTCCCCGTCTACGCCCAACCGGGCCGCGGCGGCGGCTGGTCGCTCGTCGGCGGCGCCCGCACCGACCTCAGCGGCCTCACCTCAGCCGAGGCCCAGGCGCTGTTCCTGATCGCCGGTCCGGCCGCGTCCGTCGCACCCCAGGTCAAATCCGCGCTGCGCAAGCTCGTCCGCGCCCTGCCCCAGACGTTCCGCGCCGAAGCCGAAGCCGCCGCGGCAGCCGTCGTGATCGACACCGCGGCCTGGGGTGACGACACGAAAGACCGCCCGGTGCTGGTGGAACTGCTGCAGAAAGCCGTCGTGGAGCAGGTCCAGGTCCGGCTGACCTACCAGAAACGGGGCGCAGCGCCGCAGGGCCGCACCGTCGACCCGTGGGGCCTCGTCGACAAGGACGGCATCTGGTACTTCATCGCCGGCACCGCGGACGGCCAGCGGACCTTCCGGCTGGACCGGATCAGCGGCGTCAACCTGACCGGCACCCCGTCGACCAGGCCGCCGGACTTCGTGCTCGCGAAGGCCTGGGACTCGGTCGTCACCGAGGTCGAACAACTCCGGTCCGAGACAAAAGCGGTCATGCGAATACCGGGCAGGTTCCTGAAGGTCTTCCAGCACATGCACGGCCGCCACTGCACAGTGCTCGAGGAGCGGGAAACCGAAACCCGGGTCGAACTGACCGCCCCCACCCCGCTCGACATCGCCCGCAACGTCGCCGGCTGGGGCGGCCTGATCACCGTCGAGTCACCGCGAGAAGTACAAGATCACCTGGCCCGCATCGGCGCCGAACTGGTCACCCGATACCCACCTGCTTCTCCAGCCGGTCCAGCCGGGACATGATCAGCTGCAGCACCTTCGCCGCATCCGGAACCGCCGCCTGCTGCTTCTGGACGTGCACGATCCCGGCCAGCGCGGTCTGCACGGCGCGCCGGGTGCCCTTGAGATCCGCACCGAGATCCCGCAGCACCGCCCCTGCCCTGCCGTCCGGTTCGGCGATCAGCCCGAGCAGCAGGTGCTCGCAGCCCACGTAGTTGTGCCCGAGCGCCATCGCCTCGACCACGGCGAGCTCCAGCGCGTTGACGGCGTCGGGAGCGAAACCCGACCCCTCACCAGGTGAGGACGGGAATCTCAACGTCCGCGGGTCGATGTCGATCGCGCGCAGCACGTCCAACGCCAGGTTGGCCCCCTCGTCGATCATCGCCTGCGCCAGCTCGGCCGTGGTGACCACGGGCGCCGACGACGCGAGCCGGAGCACGGTGCGCATCCGCTCGGTCAGCTGGGACAGCCGGTCACCGTCGAGATCGCCGACGGTGAGCCCGCGCACAGCCGTGAGCCGCTTGACCGACACCTCCAGAGCCCGCTGACAGATCGCCGAGACCGGAATGTTGAGGTCCTTCACCGTTTCCGCCAGATCATCGGGCAGGTACACGTTGATTTTCGGCATAACCCCATATCTACCCCCATGTGGGGTTACAGTCAATCCCGAACGCGGCAACCGTCACACTTGTGGGTGAGTAAAGGTGACGGGAGCGCGTTGGTGGAGGAGAAGAGCAGGCTCATCGGGAGCCGCTACCGGTTGACGGAGAAGGTCGGCCAGGGCGCCATGGGCGTCGTGTGGCAGGCCTATGACGAGCAGCTGCACCGGGTGGTGGCGGCCAAGGAGCTACTCGCTCTCGACGGCGTCGACGACGCCAAGATCGACCGCGCCAAGGCCAGAGCCATGCGCGAGGCCCGCCTCGCCGCCCGTCTCGAGCACCCCAACGCCATCCGCGTCTACGACGTCGTGGAGCACGACGGCCAGCCGTGGCTGATCATGGAGTACCTCCCCTCCCGCAGCCTCGCCGCCGTCATCGCCGAGCAGGGCACGCTGCCGCCGCGCGAGGTCGCCCGCATCGGCTGCTACACCGCCGCCGCTTTGGCCGCCGCGCACCGGCACGGCATCCAGCACCGCGACGTGAAGCCGGGCAACGTGCTGATCGGCGACCAGGAAGTCAAGATCACCGACTTCGGCATCTCCAAGGCGATCGACGACGGCACGGCGACCGTGACCGGCACGGTCGGCACGCCCGCGTTCTTCTCCCCCGAGGTCGCTCGCGGCGAGGACGCGGGTCTGGCGTCCGACGTCTTCTCGCTCGGTGCCACGCTCTACAACGCCGTCGAGGGCGGCCCGCCGTTCGGCACCGCGGACAACCACATCGCCATGCTGCACCGCGTCGCGAGCGGGTCGATCATGCCGCCCGCCAACGCCGGTCCGCTGCTCGCGCCGGTGCTGTTCCGGTTGCTGGCCACCGAACCCGAGCGCCGTCCGTCCATGCAGGAGGCAGTGCACCTGCTCGCCGCGGTGGTGAACGAGACGCCGCAGGTGTCGGAGGCGACCGTGGTCATCCCGGCCACCGTGGAGCTTCCCGTCGAGGCACTGCCCGAGGAGAAGGCGAAGCAGGAAGCCGAACCGGTGGCACCGCCCGTGCAGGCGGAACCCGAGCCGGAACCGCTGCCGGAGCCGGAACCGGAACCCGCGCCGCCACCCGTTGCGGTGAATCCCGTTGTGGCGCAACCAGAACCGACCCCGGTGCTCGCTCCGCCCGTTCCCCCGCAGCCGGAGCCCGAGCAGAAGCGGCGCAAGTTCCCGCTGGTCCCCATCGCGATCGTGCTCCTCGTGCTGGCCGTGGGTGTCGGCTCGTTCCTGCTGTGGCCCAAGTTCAACGACCGGAACAACGCCTCGAACAACCCACCGGCGTCCGGCACCTCCACCCCGGCGGCCACCAGCCAGTCCGAGACGCCGTCGCAGACCCAGCAGCAGACGACGACGGAGAACCCGCCGCAGACCAACTCCCAGACGAGCCCGCAGAACCCCCCGAACCAGACCCCGCAGCCGCCCGCCGGACCGAAGAACGCCCAGGAGGCGATCGCCGCCTACTACGCGTTGATCCCTGGCGACCTGCAGACCGGGTGGTCGCTGCTCACCGACGAGTTCAAGGCCAGTCGCAACAACCTGACCTTCGAGGGCTACCAGCAGTACTGGCGCCAGTACACCTCGGTGCAGCTGTCCGGCTTCGTGCCGCAGGGCGACAACACCGTGACCGTGACGCTGCAGTACATGCAGGGTGCGAACGTCGTCCAGACCGAGACGCAGACGTTCACGTTCGTCCAGCGGGACGGAAAGTGGATGATCAACAGCCAGGGCTGACGCGCCGGGGCATGATGGGATCATGACCCGACGCGCTCTCGTCACCGGAGCTTCCCGCGGCATCGGTGCCGCCATCGCCCACGCCCTCGCGGACACCGGCCACCAGGTCGCCGTGCACTACCGCAGCGGCGCGGAAGAAGCCGCCAAGACCGTGGAAAGCCTTGCGGGAACTGGACATGTGACCGTCCAGGGCGACGTCGGCGCGAACCAGGCCGAGCAGGTCGTCACCGAGACCGTGGAGAAGCTCGGCGGACTGGACGTCCTGGTGAACAACGCGGGCATCTACTTCCTGCACCCGATCGCCAAGACCAGCTTCGCGGACTGGCAGGACGCCTGGCGCCGCACCATCGAGCTGAACCTGTTGGGCCCAGCCGATCTCACCTGGCACGCGGTTCAGCACATGACCGCCGGCGCCCGGATCATCAACATCGGCTCGCGCGGCGCCTACCGCGGCGAGCCCGACGCGCCCGCGTACGGGGCCGCGAAGGCCGGGCTGCACGCGATGACCCAGTCGCTGGCGCAATCCCTTGCCCCGCAGGGCATCTCGGTGGCCGGGGTGGCACCGGGCTTCGTCCGCACCGACATGGTCACGGATCTGCTGAGCAGTCCGGAGGGCGACGCGATCCGCGCGCAGAGCCCGTTCGGCCGCGTCGCCGAACCCGACGAGGTCGCCTCGGCCGTCGCGTGGCTCGCCTCCGCGAAAGCGACCTGGGCGAGCGGCACGATCGTCGACGTCAACGGCGCCTCGCACCTGCGTTGATTCCCTTGGCAGCGACCGGAACTGGTTCCGGTCGCTAGTTGATCTTCCACACAACCGGTCTAGACCACTAACGTCGCGGTGGGCGCAAGACCGAAAGTGGAAGGCAACCCCTGCAATGCGTTCACCACGATCCCGCCTCGGTGCCGCCGGCCTCGCGCTGGTGGCCGCCGCGGCGACCATGACGGTCATCACGCCAGCCGCACAGGCCGCGTATCCCGCCGGGTTCAAGAGCGTCGGCTACATGCCGTCGTGGTCCGGTGCGGCCAGCGCGATCCAGTACAGCAAGCTGACGCACATCAACTACGCCTTCGTGCTGCCGAACGGGAACGGCACGCTCCAGGGCATCCCCGACACCGGCAAGCTCCAGCAGATCGTCAGCCTCGGTCACCAGAACGGGGTCAAGGTCTCGCTGGCGGTCGGTGGCTGGAACGACGGCAACGACTCGGCGTTCGAACAGATGGCGGGCAACTCCGGCTCGCGCACGACGTTCGTCAACTCGCTGATCAACGTCGTCAACCAGTACAACCTCGACGGCATCGACATCGACTGGGAGTACCCGGACCCCGGCACGTCCGGGAACAACTACACCGCGATGATGCAGCAGCTCAGCACCGCGCTGCACCAGCGCGGCAAGATCCTGACGGCGGCGGTCGTCAGTGAGGGCGGCACCGCCAACGGGGTGCAGCCGGCCGTGTTCAACGCGGTCGACTGGCTGAACATCATGGCGTACGACGGTGGCAGCCCGCACGCGAACTACGACTGGTCGATCAACAGCGTCAACTTCTGGAAGGGCCGCGGGCTTCCCGCCTCCAAGGCCGTTCTGGGCGTGCCGTTCTACAGCCGGCCGACCTACATCGCCTACAAGGACCTGGTCGCCCAGGACCCGGCCAACGCCAACCGCGACTGCTACAACGGCAACTGCTACAACGGCATCCCCACGATCAAGCGCAAGACGACGTGGGCGGTGTCGAACGCGGGCGGCATCATGAACTGGGAGCTGTCCCAGGACACGACCGGCAGCACCAGCCTGCTCAACGCCATCTGGGAGGCCGCGTCCGGCGGCAACCCGAACCCGCCCACCGGCGGCACCATCACCGGTTTCGGCGGCAAGTGCGTCGACGTGGCGGGTGCGAACTCGGCCAACGGCACCGCGGTTCAGCTGTGGACCTGCAACGGCACCGCGGCGCAGTCGTGGTCCCGTGAAGGCAACACGGTTCGCGCACTCGGCAAGTGCCTCGACGCCACCGGTACCGCCAACGGCGCTGTCACCCAGCTCTGGGACTGCAGCGGCGCGGGCAACCAGCAGTGGACCGCCGAGGCGAACGGCCAGCTGCGCAACGTGGCGTCAGGAAGATGCCTCGACGCCACCGGCCCCAGTTCCGCCGACGGCACCAGGCTTCAGCTCTGGGACTGCGCCGGAACCGCCAACCAGCAGTGGCACTTCAACTGATCTTCCGGCTGGCTTGAGGAACTTCAGGCCGATCACGCAGGCGATGATCCCGGTGAGGAACACGATCTTCCACACGGAGACCGGCTCCTCACCGGTGATCATCGCCCACGCGACCGTCAGAGCCGCGCCGGTGCCGACCCACACGGCGTACGCGGTGCCAACGGGGATTCGTTTCATGCCTGCGGAAAGCCCGGCCATGCTCAGGGTCGCAGCCGTGATGAAGATCAGATAGTTGCCGTTCGACAGCGCCGTTGCCCACACGGCTTCGAGCACGGCGCTGACCAGCAGGATCGCCCAGTACATCTAGCTCACCGCCTTCAGGCCCGCGACGCAGCCGATCAACGCCGCCAGCAGCAGCGCCTTGGCGAGGCCGAGCTTCTCCTCCTTGCGCAGCACCGCGACGAGCACCGTGAGCACGGCTCCGACGCCGACCCACACCGCGTACGCCGTGCCGACCGGGATCGCGCGCATGGCGTACGCGAGGCCGGCCACGCTCGCCGTCATCGAGATCGCGAACACCACCCCGGGCCACGGTCTCCGGAAACCCCGTGACGCGGAGAGCGCCGTGGCCCAGACGGCCTCCAGCACCCCCGACAGGATCAGCACCGACCAGTACATTGGTACGACCGTACCAGAACGCGGGCCGTACGATCTGTGACGTGGCACCCAGCCTGGAGAACCTGCTGGTCGTGGGCGTGGCGTCGAGCGCGCTGTTCGACCTGACCGCATCTGACGCCGTGTTCGCTGCCGAGGGTGAGCAGGCCTATCGGGCCCACCAGGAAGCGCACCTCGACGAGCCGTTCGGGCCAGGTGTCGCGTTCCCGTTCATCCGGCGGCTGCTGCGGCTCAACTCGCTGGGGCCGCTGGTCGAGGTGATCGTGCTGTCGCGCAACTCCCCCGACACCGGGCTGCGGATTCTGCGATCGGCTCAGCACCATTCGTTGCCGATCACCCGCGCGATCTTCACCGAGGGACGGGCGCCGCACGAGTTCATGCCGGCTTTGAACATGTCCTTGTTCTTGTCCGCCAACGAGGCTGACGTGCGGCGGGCGACGGCTGCCGGGTTGCCTGCCGGGCAGGTGCTGAAGTCTTCCTTTCGCGACGACGACGATCCGGCGTTGCGGATCGCGTTCGACTTCGACGGGGTGCTGGCCGACGACGCGTCCGAGCGGATCTATCAGTCCGGTGGGCTCGACCAGTTCCAGCAGCACGAGGCTCTGAACGTGGTCACACCGCTGGATCCCGGGCCGTTGCGGGACTTCCTCGCCGGGATCAACCGGATTCAGCGAGTGGCACGCGATCAGGTGCGGGTCTCGGTGGTCACGGCCCGGTCGGCGCCGGCCCACGAGCGGGCGATCAACAGCCTCAAGGCGTGGGGGCTGACGGTGAACGACGCGTTCTTCCTGGGAGGGCTGAGGAAAGCGCCGATTCTGGACGTGCTGAGGCCGCACATCTTCTTCGACGACCAGCGTGGCCACCTGATCCAGACCGTGCCGTGCGTGCACATCCCGTTCGGCGTCACGAACGCGGAAGGTCAATCTGCTGGATGAGTTCAGCTCGGAGATCGTCGTGCTCGGGGCCGAGCGACGTTTTCGGGTCGGACCAGCATTCGACCGGGTACAGCCGCACCGGGCGGCCGACGATCTCCGGTGGCTCGCAGTCGCAGCGCGGCCAGGAACTCCGTCCACCGGCGCCTGGGCAGGTCGGTCAGCCGCTCCACGTTCGGCGTGTCCACCAGCAGCACGCCGCAGCCCGGCAGGAACTGCACGTCGCCGATGTTCGCGAAGCCCGCGTCCAGGTACCGCGGCACGGTGGGGTTCACACCGCCCAGCGCCGCCTTGATCCGGTCCTGCTCCCAGTCCCACCTGCCACCGAGCTACTGGTGATCAACGAGAGGGGCCCGGCCACGAGCGGTGACCGGGCCCCTCCCTTTCACGCCACTACGAGCGCGCGAGGCCGTCCTCGATCGCCTTGATGATCGCCGGCCGCAGCTCGGCGGCCGAGATGATCGCGTCGACCGAGCCGACCTCGACCGCGCGCTGCACGCTGTGGACGCGGTCGAACTCCGCGGCCATCTCGTTCAGCTTCTCGGTCCGCACGGCCTGACGCGTCACCGCGAGCTCGGCGGTCAGCGCGGCGCGTTCGGCACCGAGGGCCTCGGACACCGAGGTCTCCAGCTTCTTCACGCGCGGGTCGTTGGCCGTGCGGCCGTCCACCTCGCGGGCGAACACCACGGCCGCGGCGGGGGCGCCGCCGATGACCGAGGCGAAGGAGCCCTCGACCGCCAGCACGGTCATGGACGGGTTCAGGGCCTTCGAGAAGACCACGAACGCGCCGCCGTGGTAGCGCGAGATCACGGTGAACACGATCGGGCCGCGGAAGTTGACGATCGCGCGGCCGATCTCCGCGCCGTACTCCAGCTGCAGTTCGCGCATCGACTCCGGTGAGCCGTCGAAGCCCGACAGGTTCGCCAGGACCACGAGAGGCCGGTTGCCGGAGGCCGCGTTGATCGCGCGGGCCGCCTTCTTCGACGACTTCGGGAACAACGTGCCGGCGGTGTAGGTGTCCGGGCCGTCGGTGGGCGGGAAGCCGGTGCGGGCCACGCCGCGCGACTCGATGCCCAGCAGCGTCACCGGGATGCCGCCGAGGTGCACGTCCTGCACGACCGCGGTGTCGGCGTCCGCCATGCCCGCCCAGCGCTCCAGGACGTCGTGGTCCTGGTCCGAGAGGGCGCGCATGACCGTGCGGATGTCGAACGGCTTCTTGCGGTCCGGGTTCGACTCGATCGAGAAGATCTCGCCGACCGTGGTGAACGGGCTGTCGCCGACGATGTGCGGGTACGACGACACGTCACGCGAGACCGGGTCCGACGAGGCAACGCGGCGCGGGCCCGACTCGCCGGGCGCGATGTAGCTGTGTTCGTAATGCGCCAGCAGCACGTCGAACGCCGCGCGCAGGTTCGGCGCCCAGTACTGCGCCTGGCCGTTCGGGCCCATGACCCGGTCGTAGCCACCGATGCCGTAGTTGTCCTCGGCCGACACGCCGCCGGAGAAGTCGAGTGCCTGCTTGCCGGTCAGCACCATCGCGGAGTCCGGGGTCATGACGAGGATGCCCTTGCAGTGCATCAGCATCGTGGCCTCGGCGTTCCAGTACGGCTGGGCGCCGACGTTGATGCCGTTGACCACGATGTTGATCTCGCCACCGGCCTGGGTGAACTCGACGACCCGCTTCAAGGCCGCGGCCACCCAGTCCATGTTCTCGACACCGGAGCTCATCGAGATCTTCGCGCCGGACGACAGCGAGAACCATTCCAGCGGAACCGAAAGCTCGGACGCCAGGTCCAGCGCGTGGATCACGCGGGAGCACTCGGGCTCGGCCAGCGCACCGAGAGACTTCGTCGGGTCGCCGAGCAGCACAACGCGCTTCATGCCCTCGGGGTAGGCCGGCGTCGGCGTCGTCACGACACCGACGACGATGCCCGCCTTGTTGCCACCGCGCGGACGGTCGACCGGCACGAGTGCACCGTCGACGAGGTCGTGCTCCACGAACGAACCACCGTCGCCGACGAGCATGTCGACCAGCTCGTACGGGTAGATCGTGCCCCGCGACTGGGCGCGCAGGACGTTCTGGCGGTAGTCGTCGAGCGGCTGGATCGGCTCGGTCGGCGGCTGCACGAACGAGAACGAGACGCCGGCGCCCGCGTCGTTCGCGATGCGCACACCGATGTCGGTGAGCTCACCGGAGACCGGGTCCTTGCGGCGCGCCAGGAACAGGACCTCTTCCAGGTCCAGGCCCGTGGTGGTCGGCAGGACACGGGAGCCGACCGCGTCGAGGTCGGTCGAGTGCAGGTCGGTGGGCGGCCACGCGTAGAGCACGACCCGGTTGGTCGCCAGCCGAGTCCGGCCACCCGCCTGCGCGCGAGCCCGGCGAATACCGTCCAGACAGGTCGCCAGCACGTCCTCGGCCGCAGGCAGCGCGACGATCCGGCCTTCGTCGTCCCGCAACGGAGTCAGGTCGCGAACCTGGCCGAGCGCCACGAGACGCTCGTCGGACTTGTTCGCCTTGGCGACCGCGCGGAACAGGTAGACATCTTCGTCCACAGAGGACAAACGGGTGAGGTCGAACTCCCGCAACCGCTCCAGCTGCATGCGTTCGGCGATGCGCGGGTGCAGCCCGCGCACCAGCCTCTCCTCGGCGAACCCGTTGGACGACGGGCGGAAGGTGAAGTGGTGGTGCATCGACTCGCCGCGACGACCCGCCACCGTGGTGGTGATGCGGGTGATCGTCGGCGGCAGCTGGTGCGCGGCGAGGGCGGCGCCCAGACCGGCGGCCATCTCGTCCTGGTCGGTCGGGCCGTCGACCCAGTTGACGTAGAGGTCCGCGACGACCGCGTTCCCGTTGGCGTGGGTGACGATCTCACCGATGGCGTCGGACAGCGACGGGAACTCCACCGCCGTCGACACCAGACGCGTCTTCTCCGGTGCGTTCTCCGCGACGAAGAACGCACCGGTCACGCGCGGGTTCTCCAGCGCCTTCTTGGTGTAGTAGCGGCGGGCCAGCACCTCCAGCAACGGGGTGTTGTCCGCACCGGGCTTGCCGATCCGCTGCCCGAGCAGGCGCACCAGCGGTTCCGCCGACGCGACCATCGCCGCGATCCGCTCCTCGCGGTCGGCGGCCTGGGGGTGCGCGTCCAGGTGGATCAGGTGCTTGCGGACCTCGCTGTGCACACGGGCGCGGTTGCGGCGCACCAACGGCTGGGCGAACCACGTGAACACCACGCTGCGAGCCAGGTCGGCGACCGCCGGGTAGCGGACCTGTGTGGCGGCGACGATGTGCTCCAGCACCAGGCCGACCTGCACCTGCTCGGACTCGACCGGCGGCGCCTCCTGCACCCACTGGCGCAGCAACGTGGTCGCGACGGCCGCGTCGAACACACCGCGGCGCAGCGCCACGAAGATCCGGAAGACGGCCTGCTCCAGCTCCGGCGTGCGGTCGAGCTCGGTGATGCCGTAGTGGCCGATCACGTTCTGCAGGCGGGCGCGGAAGCCCTCCGGCAGTGCCGCGCGGTCGGCGTCCAGCGTCTTCAGGTACGTGTGGAAGTGCTCGCGCGGAGAGTGGATGTGGTTCTCCGGCTTGGACTCCTCGCCGGCCGGACGGTTGCGCGAGAGGTCGCACAGGTCGGCGAAGATGCCGAGCAGCTGGGCCTCGGCGACGAGCGGCCGCTCCAGCAGGTCGTGCCGCGCGCCCATGTAGTCCGACAGCACGCGCTCGGTGTCGGCGGCCGTGGTGTCGAAGCCCAGCAACAGGTTGCGCAGGTCGTCGAGACCGCGGGCGACCAGTTCCTCCGGCTGCACGTCGGTGCGCGGCGCGGGCAGTTCGAGCTCCACGGTGGACTCGGACTTCTGCTCCTCGACGGCGCCGTCGGCGTCCTCGATCTCCTCCAGCTTCAGCAACGCGCCACCGGCGGGCACCTGGGTGCCGACGACGACGTTCAGTTCCTTCAAACGAGCACGGAACGGTGCGCGCAGCACCGTCTCCATCTTCATCGCCTCAAGCACGAGAACCGGCGCACCGGCCTCGACCTCGGCGCCGACTTCAAGCGGCGTCGCGACGACGAGCGCGGGCATCGGCGAACGCAGGACACCGCCCTCGTCGCGGGTGACGCGGTGGGTGACCCCGTCGACCTCGACCTGGTGGACCGGGCCGTGCGTGCCGGTGACGACGCGGAACCGCGTGCCGTTCACGGTGATCTGGCCGACGTGGTGGTCGAAGCGCTCGACGTCGACGTCACCGGTCAGCACGTTGTCCGAGTCCGCGGCGGACACGCCGACGCGGTACTTCGCGCTGCCGACGCGGGCGACCTGCACCACGTACGGCTGGCCGCGCAGCACGAACTCCAGCTTGACCGCGCCCTCGTGGTTCGTGCGCGGCTGACCACCACGAGACGACGCCAGCAGCTCGGTGCGGTTGATCTGCTCCTCGTCCTCGTACACCTCGATGCCCGCGGCAGCCAGTGCGATCGCGGAGTGGCGGTGCGAGACCAGACCACCCTCGGCTCGGACGCGGTCGATCCACGAGGTGTCGGCCGAGCCGTCGATCACGGCGGGCTCGTCGAGCAGGTCCAGCACGAAGCTCTTGTTCGTCGTGCCGCCCTCGATGATCACGGTCGTCTCGGCCATGGCGCGGCGCAGCTTGCCGAGCGCCTCGTCGCGGTTGCGGCCGTACGCGATGATCTTGGCGATCATCGAGTCGAAGTCGGACGGGATCTGCGAGCCCTCGGCCACACCGGTGTCGACCCGGATCCCGGGACCGGCGGGCAGCTCCAGCCGAACGATCGTGCCGGGGCACGGCGCGAAGTCGCGGTCCGGGTCCTCGGCGTTCAGGCGGGCCTCGACGGCGTGGCCCTGCTCGACGGGCTTGGCGCCTTCGAGCTTGCCGCCACCCGCGACGTGCAGCTGCGCCTTGACCAGGTCGAAGCCCGTGGTGATCTCGGTGATCGGGTGCTCGACCTGCAGGCGGGTGTTGACCTCCAGGAACGCGAAGAGCTTCTCACCGGGGTGGTAGAGGAACTCGACGGTGCACGCGCCGCGGTAGCCGACGGCGTTCGCGAGCCGCTCCGCCGACGCCTTGAGCTCGTCGACCTGCGAGGGCTCCAGCACGCAGGACGCGGACTCCTCGATGATCTTCTGGTTGCGCCGCTGCACCGAGCAGTCGCGGACGCCGAGCGCCCACGCCGTGCCCTGGCCGTCGGCGATGACCTGCACCTCGACGTGCCGGGCGCCGGTGACCAGGCGCTCCAGGAACATCACGCCGGAGCCGAACGCGCGCGCGGCCTCCTGGCTGGTGCGGTCGAAGTTCTCCTCCAGCTCCGCGGGGGAGGTGATCTTGCGGATGCCACGGCCACCACCACCGGCGGTCGCCTTCAGCATCAACGGGTAGGTGACCTCGTCGGCGACCTTCAGCGCGTGCTCGAGGTTCTCGACGGCACCGCGCGACCACGGCGCGACCGGGACCCCGACCTCCTCGGCGATCAGCTTCGAGCCGATCTTGTCACCGAGCTTGCGCATGGCCTCGGCGGACGGGCCGACGAACGTGACGCCGACCTTCTCGCACAGTTCGGCGAACTCGGGGATCTCGGCGACGAAGCCCCACCCGACCCACGCGGCGTCGGCCTTCGTCTCGACGAGGGCCTGCTCCAGCACCTTCAGGTTGAGGTACGGACGGTCAGCCGCCAGGCCGAGGTTGTAGGCGAGGTCGGCTTCCCTGACGAAGGGCGCCGACTTGTCGACATCGGTGTACAGGGCGACGGTCTCGATCCGTTCCCCTGACTCGGCGGCGAGCTCACGGACGGCGTGGATCAGCCGCATAGCGGCTTCCCCGCGGTTGACGATCGCTACACGACTGAACAACGACTTGACTCCTCGCGGACGCACAAACCTCAGCGGCAGTCGCCGCTCAATCGATGTACACACTCTCGTCTACTACCCGGTAGGAAAACCGCTAGATCGAAGCGAGTTGAGCAGCGTGCTTTGTATGAAACCAACAAGCAACCAGGTCCTCGGCACAGAATCACTTGAGCCCGTGGCACAACTCACGGCTTCACCCGCGACCACCCGAACACCGCGACGAACACGAGCGGTAGCGCTGTGATCACCAGAGCGGCCCGCACGGACAGCGCGTCGGCCAACACTCCCCCGGCCAGCGCACCCGTGGGCTGCCCGATTCCGAAGGTCACCATGCGGCCCACCAGGTTGACCCTCCCCTGCAGCCGGTCCGGAGTCGCGAGCTGACGCACGGTCAGCCCGTTGACGATCACGATCGTCGAGGTCAGGCCCCACAACGCGGTGCCGGCCACCGCGAGCCACCACAGCTGGACACCGGCCAGCAGGCCCAGCACGCCCACCCCCGCGGACAACCCGATCGTCGTGACCCTGCGGGGTGGACAGGCGTCGCTGATCGCGGGCATGAGGACGATCGCGGCGAACGACCCGGCGGCCAGCGCGCTGAACAGCACTCCGACCCGCGGATCGTGCTCAGGGACGTCGAAGACGCGGAAGGCGTAGACGACGATCAGACCGGACACGGCGCCGCCCGCGATCGCCTGGCCGACCCCCAAGGCGGTGAAGAGCCGGACTGTGGGTTCCCTCCAGAGGAACTCCAGTCCTTCGCGAATGTCCGCTTTGAGGGAGATCCGGGGTTCCCGGATCTGGTTCAGCGGCCTGAGGATCATTCGGACGAGCACCGCGGAAACGGTGAAACTGAGCGCGTCGGCGGCCATCGTGCCCGCCGGGCCGATCGCCGCGATGAGCACTCCGGCCGCGGACGGTGCCGCGATGTGCACGGCGGTGGAGGCGCTCCAGATCGCGCTGTTGGCCTTCACGAGGTTCTCGCAGCCGACGAGCGCGGGCACGGCACCGAAGTTGGCCGCGTCGAACCACACGTTGACGCTCGCCACTCCCCCGGCGACGAGCAGCAGCTGAAGTGGTCTGAGCGCGTCGAGGGCCGCCGCGACGGGCACGCTCGCGAGGAGCCCGGCGCTGACGAGGTCGGTGACGACCATGACCGTGCGCCGGTGCATGCGATCCACGAGCGCGCCCGCGAGCAGCCCGAACACCAGGTACGGGGCGGCGGTCAGTGCCGCGAGTGCTGCTGTGTGCAGAGCGCTGCCGGTGAGCGAGTACATGAGGACGGGCAGCGCGACGCCCGACACCGCGGAGCCGGCGGTCGAGATCATCCTGGCGAGCCAGAACTTCCCGAACTCGCGGTCGGCCCAGAGGGTCTGTTGATCAGGATTGCGGAACTCGGATCACATCCCCGGGGTGGATCACGTTGGGATTCGTGATGACGTGCGGGTTCGCCCGGACCAGCCGGGTGTAGAGGTTGCCGTTGCCGTAGAACTGGGTGGCGATGCCCCAGAGCGTGTCGCCGGCCTTGACCGTGTACTCCAGGTAGACGCGGTAGCCGGGCACGATCCGCGGCCCGTACACCACCGGCACGATGATCTTGTCGAGCTCGGCGCCGTCCTTGGGCGACACCCAGAACACCTCGACGTAGAGCCGGTCGAGCGCGAACGACGCGCCGGACACGTCGACGCTCACCTGGAACTGGCCGTGGCCGCCTGCGCCGTCGCCTGCGACGAACCCGCCGGTGACCTCGTCGTGGCCCTCGTGGATCCGGTAGTTGAACTGCGCCTCGAACGCCCCGCCCGCAGTGCCGCCGATCAGGACGTGGCTGCCGACGAGCCCGAGCGGGCGCGGTTGCTGCACATCGATGGACATGTTGTCCCCCTTCCACCCAGGTAGTCGCGGGGCGGGAGGAGGTCGTTGCCCGGGGTCACCCCGGTGGCGCAACGGCTTGCCGACATGAGTGGTGGAGGACGGAGTCGAACCGCCTTTGCGCGTGGCTCCCGTTTTACAGACGGGCGGGGCTCCACAGCCCCATCTCCACCATTGTGCAAATGTATTTCCGACCGCTCTGAGCTGCGGCGATGCGACCATCTTGACCTGTCTCGCCGCTTCGGCTCAACCGATTATTCGAAACGCTGTCCGGGGTTCGCGCGATATCCGGGACGTGAAGGTGGTGGGGCGGGGCCGCGAGCTCGCGCAGGTGCGGTCGTGGGTGGCGGCGGAGACGGGCGGGCTGGTGCTGTGCGGCGGTGAGCCCGGCATCGGCAAGACGCGGCTGGCTCAGGAACTGGCCGGGCAGGCGCTCGCGGTGGGCCGTGAGGTCGTGTGGGGGCACTGCGTGGAAACCGCCGGCGCGCCGGCGTTCTGGCCGTGGCGGCAGATCCTGAAGGCGGCGGGTGCCGATCCGGATCTCGTGCTGGCGCACGACGCCGAGGTGCCGCAGGACAGGTTCCGGGTGTTCGACGCGGTCGCTTCGGCGCTGGACCGGCCCGGTCTGGTGATCGTCGTCGAGGACGTGCACTGGGCCGACCAGGCGTCGTTGCTCGTGCTCGCTCATCTCGCGGTGCAGCTGCGTTCGGTGCTGATCTTCGCGACGTTCCGCGACCCGTTCCCGGCTGCCGCGGACCTCATGCGGTCGGCTGCCCGGATCGACCTGCACGGCTTGTCCTCCGACGAGGTCGCCGAGCTGGTCGGGGCTGAGCACGCGGCCGTGGTCATGTCGCTGACGAGCGGGAACCCGTTGTTCGTCACGGAGATCGCCCGCGCGGTCGACGACGGCACGTGGCGTGCGGACCAGCCGCCGCGCAGTGTCCGGGACATCGTCACCGGGCGGCTCGCGCGGTTGTCGCCCGAGGCGCGGGAACTGGTGCGGACGGCCGCGTTGATCGGCCGCGACTTCGACGTCGACCTCGCCGCTGCCGCGTCCGGGCTGCCGATCAGCGCGTTGGACGAGGCCTCGACGTTGATCGACGCCACTGGGCACCGGTTCACGCACGCGCTGACCCGTGACGCCGTGGAGGCTTCTCTCACCACGGCCGAGCGGCGGACGATCCACCGGCGGATCGCCGAGGCGATGACCGGCAGCACGCACTACGCCGATGTTGCCCGGCACTGGAGTGCTTGTGGCGCAACGGCACAAGCTCGGGTGTGGACGATTCGCGCGGCCGAGGACGCGGTACGTCGGCTGGCCTACGAAGAAGGCGCACGGCTTTATCGCGCGGCAGCGTCCATTGAGGACAGCAGCGAAGTGCAGGTGGCGTTGGGGCGAGCGGCTTACTTCGCGGGTGATCTCGCGGGGTGCGTCGAAGCCGCCCAGCGTGCCGCCGAGCTGGCCTCGACGCCGGAGCAGATCGCCGAGGCCGCCCTGGTGCTCGAAGCCGCACCGGGTGCCGGGGTGAACGCGGTCGCGACCCCGTTGTGCGACAACGCACTCCGGCAACCGGTCAGTCCCGCGACGCGCGCGCGGCTGCTCGCTCAGCGCAGCCACCTCGCGTTCTACCGCGGCGAACAGCACCGCCTCGACTCGCTCAGCCGCGAAGCCCTCGACCTGGCCCGCGAGAGCGGCGACGACCGCGCGCTCGCCGAGGCCCTGCACGCCCGCCAGGAGGCCTGCCCCGGCCCGTCCGGTCGCGCGGAACGGCTCGGGCTCGCCACCGAGATGATCGACCTCGCCCACCGCACCCGCAGCCCGCGCGGCTCGATGTGGGGCTCGATGTGGCGGATCCACGCGTTGATCGAGAGCGGCGCACTCGCTGCCGCACAGGAGGAACTGCCCGCGCTGCGGCTGGCGTGCGAGCGCGTCGGCGGCGCGGTTCCGTTGTGGCACCTGGAAGTCGTGACGGCCTGCCTCGCCCAGGCACAGGGCCGGTTCGCCGAGGCCCGTGAGGTCGGCAGGCAGGCCTTCGACCGCATGCGGGTGATCGAACGCGAACCGGCGTCCGGCGCGTACTTCGCGTTGCAGTGCGGGCTCGCGTGCCACCTCGGCGTCACCGAGGACGGCCTGGAGCTGGCCCGCCACTTCCACGACCCGCCGCCGCGGTTCCGGCTGATGTCGAAGCTGACGCGCGCGTTCCTGTTGCTGCGCGCCGGTTTCCGCGACGAGGCGCTGGAGTGGTACCGCCGCGCCGGCCCGATCGCCGAGTGGGACCTGCCCGCGTTCTTCGTGGTGCCGGGCCTGGTCGACGCCGTGCTCGTCACGTCCGGGCTCGGTCTGCTCGACGACCTCGCCCAGATCCTGCCCCGGCTGGAGGTGTTCCGCGGCGAGCACGCGGCAGGCAACGGCGTCGCCTACATGGGTCCCGCGTCTCTGGCGATCGGCCGCGGCCACCTCGCCCTGGGCCGGTACGAGGACGCCGCCCTGGAGCTGAGCGCCGCCGTCGACGAGGCAGCGCGGGCAGGTGCCCCGGCGTTCGCGGCCGAGGCCCGCTGGCACCTCGCGGCCGCGTTGCGCGCGTTGGGCAAGGACCCCGACGCCGTGCAACGAGCCGCCGAGCGCGCCATCCGCACGCTCGGCATGACCGCCTTCACCGTCACGGAGCTGAGCAGCCGCGAGCACGAGGTCGCCCGCCTGGTCACCGACGGCCTGACCAACCGGCAGATCGCGAGGCAGCTCGTGATCTCCGAACGCACCGCGCAGAACCACGTCCAGCACATCCTGACCAAGCTCGGCTTCAGCACCCGCAGCCAGATCGCGGCGTGGATGAGTACCCGCCCGAGTACTCCGGCGGATGGCTGACCAGCGCGAACTTCCTAGGTTTGAGCCACACGACCTCAGGAGGAACACCATGTGGCTCACCATCGCGACCCCGCCCACCGACTCGCTCGAAAAGCTCGACCAGATGATGGGCTCGTTCACCCCGGACGGCCTGCGCGCCCGCTACGCCTGCCAGGCCGACGGCAAGTTCCAGATCATCGCCGTCTGGGAGTCCAAGGACCACGCCGACCGCTTCTTCCGCGAGTCGCTGGGCCCGGTCCTCGCGCGCGTCCTCGGCCCTGAGCCCTCCGGCGCGCCCACGGTCACCGGCCTGGAGGTGTTGCGGGAGTTCGTCCCCGTCAGTTGAGAACCGCGATCGACACCGTGAGGGCCGCCGCGAAGCTCACCCACCCCAGGTAGGGCAGGAGGAGCAGCGCGGCGGTCCTGCCACGCCGCCGGAACACGACCATCACCGCGACGATCGCGAGCCACAGCACCACGATCTCGGCGAACGCGGCCCAGTACCAGCCGAGCCCGAAGAACAACGGCGTCCACGCCGCGTTCAGCACCAGCTGCACCCCGAACAGCGCCAGCTCTCCCCGCGACGCACCGTGCCGCCACGCGAGCCACCCGGACCACGCGATCATCCCGTACAACACCGTCCACACCGGACCGAACGACCAGGCGGGCGGCGCCCAGGACGGCCGGTGCAGACCGAGGTACTCGTCCCCCGCCGAGATCGAGAACAGCGACCCGACGGCAGCGGTCACGACGACCGCCGCGAGGAAGCAGAACAGCACCCGCACGGGGTGGTGCCTGAGCGGCAACGCGGTCATGAGGAACTCCCGACAGGCAGGACGCGGACGATGGCGAGCACCGTGGCACGGCTCGGAGCAGCGCGTTCGGCGTCGTCGAGCAGGGAGATCTCGTCGGCCAGCACGGCCTGGCGGATCCGGTCGGCCAGGCTCGGCGACTCCTGCCTGAGCGCCTCGACCAGCCTGCCTCTCAAGGCACGCCCGGCCGGGTCGTCCGACGGCAGCACCTTCCAGTGCGCACGCAGCACGCGTTCGGCCACCTCCTCGCCACCGACCGCCCACAGCAGGCGGATCATCCGGTCGGCGAGGCCCATGCCCAGCAGTCTAGATTCGATTCAAAATCGTTTCAACGGCGGCGCCGAGCGTGTCCACCCGCTGAACGCCCTCGGTGAGCGGCACGCCGTCCCATCCAGGCCCCGCGACCAGCACCCGAGTCCCGGCCAGCTCCGCCAACGGCACCTGCTCCGCGTACACCCGATCGTGCGCCCAGACGAACACCACGGTCGCCTGCAGCCGCTTCACCGCACTGATCAGCGCACCCCCTGGCACCCGCGCACCGAGGTTGCGCGACGCACGCCCCTGCTCGGCGAGCGCGGCCGCGAGGACGTCCAACGGCAGGCTGTGCTGCTCGTCCGGCGCACACGCCAGCACCACCGACGGCACCTCCGCCGCCGATCCGGACACTCGCATGGCGTCGGAGATGCTGAGGCTCGCGACGTGCTCGACCTCGATGCCGGCGACGTTCGACGACACCCGTTCGCCCAGCTCGATCAGGAACGGCAGCAGCACCGCGTCCCACGTGTGCACGACGCCGTGGCGAGCGATCAGGCCGACGGCGACCCGGCGCATCCGTGCCGCGTCGAGCTCGTCGGCGGCCGCCCAGAAGTCGGGGTCGCCAGGCGTCAGGGAGGCAGCCGCCGACGCGGGCGCGACGCCTGACGCGGTCAGCTCGACCATGCGCTTCAGCCGCGCGACGTCGTCATCGTTGTAGCGGCGGTGCTTGCCCTCGTGCCGCGTCGTGGGACCGAGGCCGTAGCGGCGGTCCCACGTGCGCAGGGTCGTCGGCGAGATGCCGAGCATCCGCGCGACCGCACCGGCACTCCACTCCACCCGCTCACCTCCGCGCAACGATTTTGAATCGTAATGCGCGGAGGGTCAGCGCGCGGCGTCGAGCCTCTGCCGCAGTTCGTCGTCCAGCACGAGGTCGAGCGCACCGAGGCATTCGTCGAGCTGCTCCACCGAACTCACGCCGAGGATCGGCAGCACCGGCGGGTCGCCGCCCAGCAGCCACGCGAGCACGACCTGGTTCGGTGTCGCTCCCAGTTCGGCAGCCACCTCGGCCAGCACCTTCAGCCGCCGCCTGCTGTCCTCGTGGTCGTACTGCTCGGGCAACGGCCGGTCGGCACGGGTGTACGCGCCGGACAACAGCACCGAATAGCCGAGCACTGTCACGCCGGGCTCCGTGCGCGCGTAGTCCAGCATCTCGTCGCTGATGTGCGGATTCGCGCCGAACTCCGCGCCCACCCGCGGCCGCAGGTAGGTGTGCCGCTGCTGCACGGCCGTGAACCCCGGTACTCCCTGGGCCTTCGCGATCTCCCGTGCCGCGGCGACGCGCCACGCCGCGTGGTTGCTGAGACCGGTGGCCCGGACCAGCCCGTCGGTCACCAGCTCCCCGAAGGTGGCCACGGTGTCGTGAAGCGGTGTGCGGCGGTCTTCGATGTGCGCGTAGTACACGTCGAGGTGGTCGGTGCCGAGACGCCGCATGCTGGCCGTGAGCTGCCTGCGGACGACCTCCCGCGACAACCCCTCCGCGTGCTCCGGCCACGCCGCGCCCGGCGGATCCGGCAGCGCGCCGACCTTGGTGGCCAGCACCAACTCGTCGCGGATGCCGCGGGCGCTGAGCCACCGGCCCAGCAGCTCCTCGCTCTCCACGCCGGTGCCGCCGTCCACCCAGAACGAGTAGGTGTTGGCGGTGTCGATGAACGTGCCACCCGCCTCGACGAACCGGTCGAGCACGGCGAACGCCCGCTTCTCATCCACGGTCGTGCCGAAGTACATCGTGCCCAGGCACAGCGCGCTCACGCCGACGCCTGATATCGAATGCTGTTCCACGTCACTCCCCCGAGGACGTACGAGCCCTGGACCGTCCGAACCGGACGGTCCAGGGCGGACTGCTACTTCTTGCCCGAGAACAGGGCCTTCACCTGGTTGCCCCGGCGGCGCAGGCCCCACTTCGTCACGCGGATCAGCGCCTCGCGGACGATGTTGCCGCTCATCTTCGACTCGCCGAACTCGCGCTCCAGGAACGTGATCGGCACCTCGCGCACGCGGAAGCCCAGCTCCAGCGTCCGCCACAGCAGGTCGATCTGGAAGCAGTAGCCGGCCGAGGCCACCGAGACGAGGTTCAGCTTGCGCAGGGTGTCCGCGCGGAACGCCCGGTAGCCGCCCGTCATGTCCCGGATCGACGCGCCCAGCGCCAGCCGCGAGTACAGCGACCCGCCCAGCGACAGGAACTTGCGCTTGGCCGGCCAGTTCACGACCTCGCCACCCGGCACCCAGCGCGAGCCCAGCACGAGGTCGGCCTGCGGCAGCGCGTCCAGCAGCCGGTGCAGCTGCTCGGGCGCGTGCGAGCCGTCGGCGTCCATCTCGCAGACGACGCCGTACTCGCGGTCGAGCGCCCACTGGAAGCCCGCGACGTACGCGGCGCCCAGGCCGGCCTTCTCGGTGCGGTGCATCACGTGGACGCGGTCGTCGGCGGCGGCCATCTCGTCGGCCAGCTGGCCGGTGCCATCGGGGCTGCCGTCGTCGACCACCAGCACGTGCACGTCGGGCAGTGCCGTGTGCAGCCTCTTGACGATCTTTCCGATGTTGTCCCGCTCGTTGTACGTCGGGATCACCACCAGCACCTGCCCGAGTTCCTGGTCAGGCTGCTGCGCCATTCGAGTCCTTCCGTCGTCGTGTGAAGCCCAGCGCCAACGCCACAAGGCCCGCAGCGGTCAGCACCCACTCGGGCCAGGCTCCTAGCCAAGTCGCCAGCGTAGTCTGTGACCTGAGTGGCAGTGTCGCGACCAGGGCGTCTGGCACGAAGAGGCCAGTCTTTTGAGTGACGGAACCGTCCGGCTGGACAATCGCGCTCACCCCCGAGGTAGCCGCCACGACCACCGCCCTGCCGTGCTCCACCGCACGTACCCGTGACATGGAAAGCTGCTGGTAGGTCATCTCCGTGTAGCCGAACGTGGCGTTGTTCGTCGGGATCGCGATGATCGTCGCGCCGGCCTTCACCGAGTCGCGGACGACTGAGTCGAACGCCACTTCGTAACATGTGTCAAGTGCGACCTTCGCCGGCCCCATGACGAAACCGTCCGGGTCCGAACCGGGCTGGAACACACCGGCGCGGTCCACCTCGGAGGCGAACAGCCGGAAGAACGAGCGCATCGGCATCGTCTCGCCGAACGGCTGCAGCTTGCGCTTGGTGTAGGTGTCCGTCGGCCCCTTCTCCGGGTCCCACAGCACCACCTGGTTGCGCGGCAGCCCGTCGCCCCGGTCGACCACCACCGCGCCCACCGCGATCGGCGCCTTGATCGCCTTCGCGGCCGCGTCGATCACCGCGGCGGCGTCGGCGTTGCGGAACGGGTCGATGTCGGACGAGTTCTCCGGCCAGATCACGATGTCCGGCTGCTTCACCCGGCCCGCCGCGACGTCCGCGGCCAGTTCCACGGTCTTCTTCGCGTGGTTGTCGAGCACGGCCCGGCGCTGCGAGTTGAAGTCGAGCCCGGCGCGCGGCACGTTGCCCTGGATCGCGGCGACCGTCACGCTCCCCGCGGACGCGTCCACCCCGACCGGCACCACGAACCCGATCACCAGCGGCACCACGAACAACGGCGCCCCGAGCTTCCAGTTCCTCGACAGCCAGAACAGCCCGAACCCGGTCAGCACCACGGCGAACGACACCAGCGGCGCCCCGCCGAGCGACGCGAGCGGCAGGAACCACCCCTCCGGCTGCCCGAACGCGATCTTGCCCCAGGTGAAGCCGCCGAACGGGAACACGCCGCGCAACGCCTCGTCCGCCACCCACAGGCACGCGGCCCACAACGGCCAGCCGGGCACCTTCGAGATCGCCGACATCGCCGTCGTGCCGATCGAGATCATCAGCGCGCACGCGAGCGCCAGCGGCAGCCACGCGATCAGCCCGACGAACTCCCCGGTCCAGCGCAGCAACGGCACCATGAACCCGAGCCCGAACAGCAGCCCGTAGCCGAACCCGGCGCGCGCCCGCTTGTCGTAGATCACATGGGCCAGCAGCGCGAAGCCGACGGGCGCCAGGAACCACAGCGGACGAGGAGGGAAGCTCAGGTAGACCAGCACGCCGCCGGCGACGGCCAGTGCCACGCGCAGCAGCAGCGGCAAGCTCAGTTTTCGCCTGCGCGCGGGCAATTCCGACGATTCCGGCGCGATGGGGGGTGCGACCACCCGAACAGCGTACGAGCCCGGGAGTACACAGGAGGTATGACCTACGTCGATCTTGTGTTGCAACGACTGTCCACAGACGACGAACGCGACGCCATCGTCGGCGGCGACACCAGACTCACCCGCGCCCAGGCCCGCGACCTGCTGTTCCGGCTGGCGGACGGACTCACCCGACGTGGCGTCGAACGCGGTGACGGCGTGGCGGTGTACGTCGGCAACACACCCGAGGCCGTCCTGCTGAACGTGGCCGTCCACCTGGTCGGCGGCCGTCTCGTCTACGTGCCGCCCGAGCCCGGTACCGCCGAGCTCAAGGCCCTGATCGAACGGGCCGAGGTCGACGCGGTCGTGGTGGACCCGGAGTTCGGCACTCAGCTCGACGGCTGGCACCTCCAGGACCTGCCGGGCGATCCCGTCGAACGCACCCCGGCGCCCGACTTCGCCACCGTCATGTACACCGGCGGCACGACCGGGCTGCCGAAGCTCGCGGTGCACCGCTCCGGCAAGACCGGGCTCTGGGAGACCCGCGCGAGCCGGCCACCCATGAACATCCTGTCCAACACCCTGATCACCCACGGCAGTGGCGCCGGCACGGCGATGACAGCGCTGCTCACCGGGTCGAAGCTCGTGCTGGGCCCGTCGAAGTTCGACGCGGACACGTTCGTGCGCCTGGCCCGCGACGAGCAGATCAACATGACGATCTTCGTGCCGCCGATGATGTACGAGGTCCTCGACCACCCGGACTGCCCAGGACCGCAGTTCCACGTCATGGTCGGTGGGGCCCCGCTCGCCCCGAAACGGCTGCGACAGGCGATCGAGAAGTGGGGCCCGGTCGTCAACCAGGGGTACGGCATGACCGAGGCCCACGCCATCGCGATGATGCCCGCCGCCGAGGTCGACCTGGACCGTCCGGACACGCTGCGCACGGTCGGCAGGCGCAACCCGCTGATGGAGGTCGAGACCCGCGACGGCGACGTGTGGGTGCGCGGCCCGTTCGTCATGGAGGGCTACTGGGGCGAGCCGACACTGGAGGAGACGAGCGACGGCTGGTTCAACACCGGCGACATGGGCTACTTCGACGACGACGGCTACCTCTACCTCAACGACCGCAGCAAGGACGTGATCGTCACCGGCCGGACCTCGGACAACGTCTACTCGCGCCTGCTCGACGACTTCCTCGTCACGCTTCCCGGAATCCGGCAGGCGGCGGCGGTCGCGCAGCCGGACGAAGCACTCGGCGAAGCGGTGCACCTGTTCCTGGTCACGGACGGCTCGGATGTCGATTTCGACAGCATTCGCGATTCGGTCGTCGCCGAACTGGGTGAGCTCTACCAGCCCAGAGGGTTCACGATCCTGCCCCAACTGCCCTCGACGTTGGTCGGAAAGGTCGACAAGCGCAAGCTTCGTTCCCAGTTTCGGTAAGGTTCGGGGTAAATCAGGAGGTGACGGATGCCCCGTCCAAGCGTGGAAGCCGAACGCAAGGCGCAGATCCTCGCGTCCACCTGCAAGGTGATCGCGGCAGAGGGCTTCCGCCACCTCCGGGTGTCCGACGTGGCCAAGGACGCCGGCGTGTCCGGCGGCACGGTCCACTACTACTTCGAGACCAAGCGCGAGCTGACCGACGCGGCGTTCGAGCACTGCTTCGAACTCTCGGTGAGCCGCCGCCGCTGGATACTGGAGTCCGACGAGCCGCCGCTGTCCCGGCTGCGCATGGTCGTCGAGTCGTACCTGCCCGAGGGCGCGGAGACCGTCGAGGCGTGGAAGGTCTGGGCCGAGCTCTGGGTCGAGGCCATCCGCAACCCCGAGCTGCAGGAGCTCAACGAGCGCTTCTACGGCGAGTGGCGCGACATCGTGGCGAGCATCTTCCGCGACGGCCAGCGCTCCGGCGACATCCACTCGCCCGGCGACCCGGTCGAGCTGGCGAACATGATGGTCAGCATGCTGGACGGGCTGGCGCTTCAGGTGCTGGCCGGTTCGAAGGCCATGACCGTCGACGCCATGCGCACCACCTGTCTGAGGTTCGTCGACCAGCTCTCCACCGCGTCCGTCGGGTAGCTCAGCCCGCTGGTCAGCACGCACAACACGATCAGCAGTGCCACCGGCGTGCGCGTGAAACCCAGGAACAGCAACCCCTTCGGCACCGGGACGGTCTCCGCGAACCGCTGCGCCTCGCTCAGCAGCAGCCCGCCGAACATCAGGAACACCACGGCGAGCGGCAACGTGCGCCCGATCGTGCCCACCGCGATGAGACTCGCCGCCGACACGACGACGAGCCCGGCCGTGAACCACCAGTGGTGCGGCGCGTGCTCGGCGCCCTTGGAGCTGCGCGCCATCAGCCAGTCGCCGAACAGGACCGCGACGGTCGTGAGCACCAGCACTCGCATCGCCGTGAGCACACCGTCCGGCTCGTAGGCCATCGGCAGGTAGGCGATACCCAGAGCTGTGAGTGGCGTGATGGCGAGTACGCGTGCCACCCGCATGACCGCGGGCCGCTGCTGCGCGCTCGGCCTCATGGCTGATCGGGCCCGGATCCGGTCGGCCTCACCGAGTTTGTTCCTCGCGGCTTCGGTGTCCTCCAGCTCCCACACCACCCACACCAGCCCGAGCAGTACGACGAGTCCGAGCACCACCGCGTACCCGGTGAGCTCGTGCGGCCCGTAGATCCACCCGATGGCGCCCACGAGCACGCACAGCCCGAGCCGGATCACCGATCCCAGCTCCGGCCGGGCGCTCCGCCAGGTCTTCTGCGGCCACGACGTCAGCACCAGCCTGCGCGCGACGAACCAGACGCTGGCACCCATCGCGAGCGCGGCGATCCACATCGCCAGCCCGACGCCGGGCTGCCTGAGCGACCTCGTGTCGCCGAACAGCAGGATCGCCGCGGTGAGCACGACCGTCGTGGCCGGAACCCGCAGCCGCCCCAACGCCCACAGGTGCGGGCGCACCCACCGCTCCCGGTTGCGCCACGCGGACTCCACGGCCACGAGCACGAGGAACCCGAGCACGATGAAGCTCACCGGGTTGTGCGCGAGGTGCGCCACCGCCAGCACCGTGATCGGCACCGCCCGCGGGTACGGGCTGTCGGTCAGCGTGAGGCTTCTGAGGGGCGACGGCGGAGCTGTTCGCTCCTTGGCGCGAAGCCACTGCCAGGCGTGCCACAGCACCGGCGCGTAGACCGCGATGAGCACCGTGTCGACGAGGAAATCAACGCGCATCTCGCCTCCCCAAGGTTCGGGACAACCGTGGAGTCGCAGGTCAGAGCCTCAGGGTTACCTGCTGTAACACGTCCGGGTGAAATCAGGGTTCATCCCCGATGCAACATCTGGACCAAAGTGGGCATTCTGGGTATATGACCACGACAGTCGCTTTGAGCAGGCCCAGGACCAACCGGATGATCGCGGGTGTCTGCGCGGGGCTCGCCCAGCGCTGGGGAATGAAGGCGGGCACCGTGCGCCTTCTGTTCCTGCTGTCCTGCCTGCTGCCCGGACCGCAGTTCGTCGTCTACCTCGTGCTCTGGGTGATCATGCCGGACCGCGGCTACTGATCGACCGCGAGAACGCCGCCCACCCCGCGGGGTGGTGTGCCGTAACGCGCGACGAGACGGGCGGCGTGCGTGCGCGCGGCCTTCGTGGACACCTGCTGACCCAGTACCGCCCGGATCGCGAACTCCGC
>NZ_JBEXPJ010000107.1:0-30203 GCF_040611995.1 Lentzea sp. NPDC006480 | reverse complement strand
GCAACTACCCGCACGGCTTCTCGCATCACGGACTGGTGCGCGACCGAGCGAGCCTGGGACGCCAGCGGCTCCGCGTGAACCCGAGACACCAACGGCTCCAGCGCGCGATACGCCTTGTTCACCGGCGCCCTGGACCAGTACAGGTCGAGCTCGGCCGGCGAGGTCACCGGGACGACTTCGGGGGCGGACGAAGACTGGGCGGTGTCTGGCAGCTCTTCGACCTCGCTCAGCGCCGTCGTCGACGCAAGGCCGAGAGTTTCAGGACGAGACCCGAAGTCGGCCGTACTGCGGGTGCCGAAGTCCGGGCGCAGCTCATCGATGGACGACCGATCGGACGAACCCGGCTCGGCCTCGACCACACCATCCGCGTAAGCCACAAACGTAGCCTTGGGCGGCGCATAGGTCACCAGCGGCAGGACGAACGAACGACCGGTGAACGCAAGCATCCCGTTCGAGGACGTCAGGTACACCGTGGCCGTCGCGGACCGCGTGCGCGAAGCTGGCCGGGGGATGCCCGACACCGCGTTGGTCACGATCAGGTCTGGGGACAGCACCTGCTCACCCTGCGGGGTCAGCGCCGCAAGGTGCTGCCCGACGAGGCGGCGCAGGTGGGCGGCAACCCGGTTCGCACGGTCGATGGCTTTGTCTCGAACCTGGGACTCGTCCGTGCCCATCCGCGCGTAGCCGACGATCTGGGTGGTGGGCAGCGCGATCCGGTCCTCCTGGTTCTCGAGGGCGAGCTGCGCCGTCATGAGCGCGAAGTTGTCCAGCGCCTCCGTGTACTGGTTGGTCAACAGGTTGAAGTCGGCCTCGACGGGCGCGGCGTCCATCCCCACCCGCAGCGGCGCCGACACATCCAGCGGCACCAGCCTGACAGGCCTGCGGACCTCCCCCGCCTGGTGATCCCAGGTCGACTTGCCGGTGACCGTGAAGCGCGACCGCGCGAGAGGGGTCAACGGCACCTTCATCCACCGCTCGAACCCCGCTCCGCGGATCAGCTTGCGGTTCGTCAGCGTCCGAATCTCCGGGAAGCTGCGGTCCGCCGCGACGAGCGAGAGCACCGCGGCCAGCACCAGGTCCGGCCGCTCATGCGCCGTGTCGGCCCACGAGTAGGCCGCCACCAGGTCGAGGTCACCGTCCCGACCGGTTACCGAGGCGCGGAGCTTCCCCACGATGTCGTTGACCAGGGCCAGTGTGTCCGCACGATCGGCGAGCCTGAATTTCGCGCGATAGGGCCGGCCCGCTCGCGTCTTTATGTACTGCCAACTCGACAGCGCCGCAGTCACCAATTCGGCCACAACCGCGCCGTCATCGACCTCGGTGGTCGGACCGGCCACGTTCACATGCCCGCCGTCGGTCACCTGGATCAACGGGACGCTGTGAGAATCGAGCGGCGCTACGGCGCGCTGGGAACCGCCAGCGACACGCATGTCCAAATCGCGTTTAGCGAACAACCGCTGCGCCGCGTGCATGAACCCGCCTTGGTCGGGGTCTGGAAGGCCCGAGATCGAACAGGCCACCAGCACGACGAGGCTGCCCTTCGGGACGCCATTTAGCATCCCGGTGTCGACGACGAGGTCCACGAAGGCCGGCGGCTTGACCTTCACCTCGCCGATCCCGGTCACATAGAGCCTACCCTCGGTGTCCGCGCCGTGGAACACCATCACCCTGGTGGTGTCGTCATCAAGACCACGCAGCACAACGGGCATCCGCCGGGTTCCGGTGGCATCCACCATGAACAGCGCGTTCGCCCGGTCGCGCCGCGACACCCAGACGCTCGCGCGATCGGTGTCGTTGGTGAAGAGCGCGCCGACGACACGACCGTCTCGCCTCACCGGGACCCTCGACACCTGGCCGCTGGTGAACATGCGCGGACGCCCGGCGCGGTCAATACCGGACAACCACCGTACCTTGGCCGGGTTGGGCAAGTTGGCGTGCGCCAAGCCGCGCAGCCCGCGGCTCTCCGACATGAGCTCCAGCGACCTCAACTGCTGGTACGTGAGCTGGCTAATGGCGACCTCGTCGTACGCCCCGAGCAGATTAGCGACCGCCTGAGCGAGGGCGGCGGCGTCCTGGTCAGTGTTCCACCTCATCCGCCGCGCCCGCCGAGACGCACTGGGGTCGTTGACGTCGACCTTGACGTGAGCGGTCGAAGCGTCCTTGACCGGGAGCACCTGCACCAGCAGATGATCACGGGAGAACGGCAGCACGAGCCCCCTGTTGAATGTGCTCTCGACACCACTCTGCAACGTACGCCAGAACTTTTTGCGCGCCTCGTCCTCCTGTCTCTGCCGGAAGTCCATGTACACAATGAGCGTGAGTTCACGGACCCACACCCCCGGCCACACCTCGATCCGACGCACGTCGAAAGCCACGTCGCGGTTGTGGGGCAGTTCCAGACGCACTTTGTTCACGGGCGCCATAAACCGGTACACGTCGAGATCGGCAGGCGAGGCCACCGGCGGAGCGGAGTCCATCGCAGACACGACCTTGGTCGGCTGCGAGCCGACAGTCAAAGGATCCTTGACATCGATGCGCACCGCCCGCCGGAAGCTACCCTCGACCTCGGGAAGTCCGACGTGGATGGCAATGTCCTGAACATTGATGCCGTGCTGCTGCCCCCGGTCACGGAGGGCTTTCCTGAGAGCGGTGCTGAACACCCGCTCGACCTCTACGAACCGGTCGTGACTGGTATCGACGGCCCTGGACCCGGCCTCGTGCCCCACGAGGTACCCGGTAATGACAACCTCCGGAAGCGGACGGCCCTCCTGAACGGCGCGAATGGCGGAGGCAGCCACGTGCTGCGCGAGGTTCTTGACCCGGTCGCGGTCGTTCGGCTGCTCGCGCAAACGCGTCACGCCGGACTCAAACTCCACCTTCACCGAGCCGATGTGCGGCACCGGCGCGGACGTGCCTGCCGGCATGCTGATCGTCCGCATCCGCGAGCCGCGGCCGGGCATGGGGCTGTCCGCCCTGTGCCACGGCGCACCACCACGCGGCATCGCGCTGGAAGTCAACCGGATATCCAGCATCCGCACGATGCTCTCGGTGAGCTCGGCGACCTTCCCCTCGACGTTTGACTCCCCCATCGAGCGCCACACCAGCATGTTGGCAGCCACCGACTTAACCACCAAACCGAACAAAGCCAGGTAGTTGTGATCGGCAGGCGTGTATGCCGTCTCGTCGAACTTCGGCAACTGCGCGAACATGCCGACGACGTTGCCCGCCTTGGCGATCAAGCTCTCGCGCTCGTCGGACGACTCCATGTCGTTCAGCTTGATCCGCTGCCACATGTAGGTGTCACGCAACTCCTTGATGCCCTCAGGCGACACCACAGCTCCCGCAGGCGTGCGCACCTCACGCTCAGGTTCTGCAAAGGCGTCGAGCCGCTCGGCCGACTCGGTCTGCGACACCTCCTCAGCGAGCTGCCGTGCGACCCTGTCCGCCAACTCGGCCACCCTCTCGCCAACCTCGTCCTCGGGTGTGCCCGCGAGGTCCTCCATGACCCAGAACAGCATGCCGCCGCGCACCTCGGGGGCGACATCGCGGTCGAGCACCAGGTCCACGAGTCCGTGCTGCGCGGCGACGTCGTCCACGGCCGTGACTTTGTGCGTCGCGTCGTCCGCTGCAACGTCTGTCACGGCCTCGTCGAAGCGCCTCCGCTTCCCCCCTGACAGATCGTCGACGTCGACCCGGCCCAGCTTGCCGGACGAACCCGTGCCGACATCGGGTGAGTTCGACGGAGCGTGCCCCAGGGACTCGTCGATCGGCACCACGGCAGGCCCCGCCGGACCGTAGGTACCGTCTGCCCGCTGCTCGATGTGCACGGCGGGATCGGTTGCGGGGTTGTCAAACGGCGTAAGCACGACCTGGATGCCGGCAGCGGTGATGACCAGGTTCCGACCCAGGTAAGTCGCGATCAACCTGCCGGCGAAATCGCGCGCCCGCACCGCCTGTTCCCCGGCCTCCGCCGCCGCGCCATGCGGAGCAACAGCGTCCACCAACTGCCCACCGGTGATCCGCGCGGCCATCAGGCCATCCACCAGTGAGCGCGCGACCAGGCCTTCCTCGTCCTGCAGGTCGCCGCGCAACTCCAACGCGGCAAAGAACACCGCGTCACGCAGATCACCAGGACTCGCCGACGCCTTACCCGCAGGAAGCACACGATGCACCGCGTCGAACAAAGTACCCGCGGCAACCGAACGCTGGTGTGCCCCGTGCGTCCGATCGCGCAAGGAAACGAACGTATCGACCACCGACTCGTTCAGCACACGCGTGACGCTCGGGTCGAATCTCACCCCGTTGAACTCGGTGACGCCCCCGGCAGAGGTCAACAACGCTGGGCTCGACACGACCGGCATAGGCGTGTGCGGCGACGCGGGTACCAGTCCCGACCACCGCGCCGGTTGCACCATGCGCCCATCGGACTCCAGCACCAGCCCTCGTTCGACGTTGGCCTGGGCGACGCGAATCTGTTCGGAACGGCTGAGGCGCACGTCGCCGTCCGGATCGGTGACCAAGATCTGGGGCTTCTCTGGTGCAGAGTTATCAGCCTGATCGGAGCCGTTAGCGTTCTCCTTCTCACCGACATGGTCGGCGGTATCCTGGTCCAGCGACGCACCCAGGTCGCCAAAGTCCTTGTCCGACTCGTGGTCCTCATCCGCGTCCGGCTCGGCCGGCCGGGACTCGAACGCCATCGCTGGCTTCACCGCTTGAGTGTTGTTGAACGCCTCAATCCGCCGCTCCAGTTCGAGCTTCGCGTTCCACCACAGGGTCCGCGCCACGTCCGCCTCGTCGCGCGCGGCCTGGACCACCGCCGCCGCATCGTCACGCGGACCCTGCAGCCTCGCCACTTCGGCGGCAGCCTTACGGGCGAACTCCCGCCTCGACGCCAGCACATCTTCGGCCCGGTCCACCGCCTCCCGCAGGCCAGGAAGCTCCGCCTGCTGCCGTTTGACGTCGGCGAGCCGCCTTGCGAGAGAGTCGATCTCGCCCTGGGTTCCGGCATCCCTCGTACCCGCAGGAAGACCCGCCAGCTCCACAAACAGCTCGCCGAAGCGGTAATCGATGGCGATCTCGTCGTTTTCGAGTCTGCGCTCCTCGTCGTCCAGGCCCGCCAACGCCGTCAGCGCCGTGTTACGACGGTCCAGCGCTTCGTCAACGTCCAAGTTCGCGATCCGTAGCGCCTCGTCGGCCCTCGCCCGCGCGGCCGCGTTCGCGTTGACCAGGTCGTCGAAGGTTCGCTGAGCCTTCTCGACCTCGCGCTCCTTCGCACGCCAGGCGTCACTCGCCTTCTTCACCTCGTCCTGGGCGATGTTCACGTCGGACGGCACGGCACGCCCGTCCAGCGCGCCTTGGAGGTCGACCTGGGCGACCCGGATTTGGCCGGAGCGACTGCGGTGCACGTCGAACACGGCCGTTGTGCCGTCGACAGTGGCGATCACCCTGTACTCGACGTCGTAAGTCACGAGGCCGGTCCGGCCGCTGTCGCCGCTGCCCTCCTGCCGAGCGGAGCCGACGTCACTGCCGAACAACTCGGACTCGACGTACGACGGCTTGGCGTCGAAGTCGCCGAACCTGGCGCGGGGATCACGAACCGGGTCGGACTTGCCATTGGTGGTGCCCAGCTCGCCGTTGACCGCGAAGACGGTGTCGATGGTCTCGCCCGCCGCGAACTCGCTGCCAGTGCCGGGGATCATCGCCTGCTGGTTCATCATGGAGACGTCGTCGCTCAGACCGGTCAGCCGCGGCGCGACCAGCCTGGAGTGCACCTGCAGCGTGGCGTGTTTGCCGGACAGCAGCGCGATCTCGTGCAGGTCCGGCATCACGAGGCCCTCGTTGGACGCGTCGACTACGCCGATGCGCATGCTCTCCGCACCCATCGCCGCCATCACGGTGTTCGTCAGCCCCTTGGCCGGCCCCGTGGCGTCGGTGCTCAGACCGGCCGCATTGAGTGCCCGGAGTGCGACTGCCCGCAGTTCCTCCGCACCAACGGTGGTCTGCGGGTGCACGGTCCTGGGCAGCTGGACGCCTTCGGCCCTCCACTTCTTGAGCGCCTCCTCGGTTACCTCGCTCGCGTGCTGTTCCCGCGTGTCCCGGTGCTCCGGCGCGGGTGCGGGCTTCGACGACTGGTCGTCCGCCAGCACCCGCATGGTCATGTTCTCGGACTTCGTGACCGACTCAGTCGTACCGTCCGGCGTGTGGATTTCCAGCTCCCACTCGACCGGCACCGAGTACCTGGCCGTGGGACCGTCCGCATCGAGGACGTGTACGTCGAGCGCCACGAACGCTGGCGTGTTCCGCACCGTTCTGAACTGGCCGATGTCGGTCCCCGTCGCACCTGTCAGGTTGCCGGTCGGCGTCGGGTTGGCCGCGTGCGGTGCGAGGCCGAACAGCGCGCGGAAGCTGGCGCCCCATGACCGCGTGCGCGCCTGGGTCTCGGCCTTGCGCTCGAAGGAGATCAGGATGTTGTTCATCTTGACGCCGTCGTTGACGACATCGCGGAACTCCGGGTTGCCGGGTTTGGCCTTCAGCACGACCTGATACGAGTCGCGCCCGAAGACCTTCGGGGCATGCGCGATCAGCGGGATGCCGCCGTCCAGCGCGCTGTCCATCATCGCCCGGACTGTCTCCTTGTCCGCCAGGTCCAGCATGCGCTGCAGGTTGTTCATCGCGTCGTCGAGAACGGCGTCCGGGATCAGCTCGTCACCGGTCTCGCCGAGCCTCGTCCTGAGCTCCGACACCATCGGAGTGAGGTCCGGTAGCTCTTCGAAAACCCCGAAACCGAGGGAGCTGGGCTCACCCTCGCGCATCGTCGACGGTGGCGCGAGCGTGCCCTGCTCTGTCCACGGGCGATCCGTCACCTCGGGCAACAGTCCGAGCGCGCGAGCCTGCTCCTCGCTCACCCGCAGGTAAACCGCGCCCGGCAGCACGACGTGGACGCCCTCGCGCCTCTCCTGCCGGCTGTGCATCAGGCTGCCGACCTGGCTCTCAGCGACGATGTCCACGTTCGCGTCGACCTGGATCAGCACGGTGCGGCTGGTGCCGGGCAGGTTGCGCTTGCGCTCGCCGAGCCAGGTCATCTCCCGGATCTTCGAGACGGTGTTGCGCCAGGAGAAGATCTTGTTCGACAGCGCGGCACCACCGCGCCCGATGGTGGGGCGCTCCGAACCGCTATCCGGCGCCGCGATAAGCACGGTGCCCCAGCTGAGGTCCCAGCCCTTGCTCTTGCTCTTCGTCGCACCCGCCCTCGTGCCGCCGACCGACGAGTACTCCATCGCGGTGTTGTCCGAAATGGACACCAGCTTCGGGTTGGACAGCACCATCTTTGTGGCGAGAGCGCCGAATCGGTCCTCCCACCGGCGGGGGTACTTGAGCGCGTTCTCCTGCAATCCGGTGTTCACCGCGGGGTTAAGGTTCGCTTTCACGTGCTCCGGCGCGAACATCTGGTCGGCGGCCCGCCTGGACGCGGAACCCGGCAGGGTCAGCACCTTGTCGTCACCGGCCGCCAGGTCGAGCGCGGTGAGGGCGGCCTCCTCCAGCTTGTCCGCACCGGTGAAGGCCTCGACATGCAGCCACTCGGTGATCGCCGTGTGCCCGTCGGGCACATTCATCGGGTGCAGCAGCAGGTCGGTGATCGACGGCGCCTGCTCCATTCGCGCCGATACGACGGACGTGCCTGGGTGGAAGTGCGAGGGGTCCTCGGTGAGCACCGAGCTGTCCGGTAGGAAGAGCTCCACCATGCCCTTGACCTGCTTCAGCCCGATGATGTCCGAATCGGTGCCCTCCGAGGCTGCCTGATCGGGGTTCGCCTGGTCTGGAGCCGTCTGATCCGGAAGCGAGGTCTTCGCGATCGTCTTCACCGTCGGCGTCTGCCAGCCGGGCGCGCCCGGCAGCAGGCGGCGGACCCACGCCCTCGGGCGCGAGTACGTCTCGACGGTGACGTCGTATGAGATGTCGCCAGAGAAGCGGTGGCTCGTCGTGCTGCCGGCGTTCACGAGGAAGTTGACCGTCAGCGGGCCGGACGCGTTCTGGTGCGTGGTCGACGAGTTGTACTTGATCGACGTGTTCGGCACGACAGCGAGCGTGGAGTCGCCCTGGCTCACCGGGATGATCAACCGGGCGTCCGGGCCCACGGAGTACGAGAACGTCCGATTGCTGCTCGCGCCCATCTTCGACTCGCGCGTGTCCGAGCTGCGGACCACGCGGTCGACGACCTCGCCGTCGTATTTGGTGTCGTTCAGCTTCGCCTTGACGGTCACACGCACGTAGTCGTTCGAGTAGAACCCGCGGCGCTTGAACACGATTGGCAGGTTCTTGCCGAACAAACTGTCCATTTGGGACTTCGTCGCGCCCGACGACAGGTTGGTGTCCAACATCCGCTGGTTGGTCATCATTTCGGCGAACTGGGTGTAGTCGTCGCCAGGGCGCGACTTGGCGTCGGCCATCCTGCGCAGCGCGGCCTCGAAGCTGCCGAACCTCTTCACGCCGGACAGCGCCGTCGCGATCTGGGCCTTCACCGCGGTCAGGTCGACGTGGTACCAGGGCTTGTTCTCCTGACGGGCGCCCCACGTCGGCAGGAAGTCCTCGAAGCCCTTGATCTGGGACAGTGTGTCCTCGATCTGCTGCTTGACCTTGTCGATCTGGTCGAATCGGCCGATCTTCGCGTTGCCGGTGGCAAGGTCGAAGGCCAGGTAGGGCGGTAGGAACCGCGACTTGCCATCAGCCGGCCGCTGGCACTCGGCCCCGTCGAAGCCCGCGGGTACCGCGAACCCGTGTTTCGCGGCTTCGGCGAGGCTGAGCCGGATGATCGCCCTGACCTCGATGTCGACCCCCTGGCCTTCCGCCGACTGCACGGTCACGACCGCCTTGACTTCGTAGGCGCCGGTGTGGCCCCTCACGTCGGTGCCGATCTCGTGCTTGCCCTGCGCGCCCGCCGGGGTGGTCTCGCTGTTCGAGACGCCGACGCTGCCACCGAGCACTGCGGCGCCACCCACCTGGCCAGTCGTCGCACCACCACCGAAGCTGACGGAGACGCTGAAACCCTTCTTGGACACCGGAGTGTTCGTGACGCCCCTGGTGGACGCGTCGTGCAACGCCAGCGTCGTGTCGTCGTAGACGTCGACGAGCTTGGCCTCCGTGATGACCGCCTTCATCCGCACTGCCGCGCCGCGGCTGCCGTGCGGGCTCATCAGGTCGGGCGAGGACACCCAGCTGTCGATCATGCTGGGCAGCTCGGCGCGGATGTTCACCGCGCTGAGGAACGTCTTCAACGCCGTGCGGCCAGGTGCGCCGACCTTGGTGATCGACGGGTGCATCAATCCAGCGATATCGTCGAACCTGTCCTGCACGCTGGTGACGGCCTCGCCGAGCATCGTGATCAGCTTCGGCGTCACGTCCCGCCGGATCAAGCGCCACGACGTGTCGGTGCCCTTGGTCAGGGCGTTCTTCTTCTCCGGCACGCCGAGCGTGACCTCGTGCTGCAGCGAGTCTTTGTTGACTGGCTGCAGCCGGGCGTCGAGGACCGTGACCGACCACTTGACCGGCACGTCGGTCTTCTGCGCCGCCTCGCCGGGGAACAGCCCGCGGTACGTCTGCACGCCGGTCGAGTGCGTCTGGGTCACCGCGGGCGCGCCCAGCGGCACCCGCACACCGATCGAGCCGGTCGGACCGACACCGGTGGTGAACGTAGCGGTCGCGCCGATGTCGCCGCCGGTGGCGATGGTGCTGTTCGCGGACACCGACTTTGGGTCCAGCCCGCTGAGGTCGGCCTTGTAGTTGGGGCTCACCCCGTCCTTGGACATCGGGTTCTGAGGCACCTGGAGCTCTGCCACGACCGTCGCCGCGTACCACCGGTCGCCTACCTTGACCTGGAACTCGCGGCCGTCGCCGAGGAACGACTCGAACTCGCTGTCGTTGTCCACCATCGTCTTGATGGCGTCCAGGCCGTCGACCTTGCCGACCAGCACGCCGCTGACGAGTTCCGCGACCTCCGAGCCGACCTTCGTCGTCTGCGTCGCCTTCACGAGACCGAGCGCGCGGCTTTCCCGTACGTGCGCGGCCACTTCGACTACCCGGGATTCCAACGTGGCTGCGGGAATTTCGTTGCCGTCCGGATCGGTGACGAAGATCTGTGGTTCCGGGATCGTGTCCAGCGAGCCACCTTCGGGCCGTGCATTCGGCAGAGGATTCGCGACCACCGACGAAGCCGACACGCTCACGTCACCGCGCGTCTGTGTCAGCGTGCCGTCGACCGTGGCGGGGACGGGCTTGACATCCGGAGCGCTCGGTGACGTGTCGGCGTAGACGCGGACGAAAGGGCCGCCCTGAGTGCCGATCGGCCCTCCCTCGTGAAGGTGGATCTGACCGCCGATGGCGTAGACATGCACTTGGGAGCTCAGGGCCAGCAGCTCGCGATTGATCTCGATCGCGGCACCCGCCAGCGCACGGCAGATGAGCAGGACCACCGGCGACTCCGGACTCTGCCGCATCGCAAATCGGATTGACGCCGTTTTCGCTACCAGCACGGCAAACGCGTCGGGAGTCATCGAGACGGCCTTGCCGCTCTTCAGCTTCACGGCCACGAACCCGTCAGCACCATGCGCGTCAACGAATAACGGCTGGTCCCCCTCTTCACTCCACGGCGCCCGCTCTGTGATCCCCCGCTCGACGGCCTGCTCCATCGAGACCCCGTCGCCAACGGTATACACCTGGGACCAGGTCGCCATTTTCGCGTTCTTCACAAACGCGGTGGTGAACGTGGCGTGCTCTGCAGCCGTCATGGCCTCACGGTCGGACGGGAACGACGCGCCGATGATCTGCCCGTCCTTGACCAACGGCACCGTCAGCACGTCGTCAGCGGTGAAGTAGAAGTCCTCACCGTCGGAACCGGAACCCCGGAACCCGTCCCCACTGACCACGGCCGCGAGGGTCACGCCTGACCGACCCGTCATGGTCTGCGGCGTGGGCTGCGGCGACTCGGTGACGACCGGTCGCGGGAATTCGATGCGGAAGGGTCCGTTGAATTCCTTAACGTTCTGCACCTCAACAGGCACTTCGCTCGTGACGAACCGGTGCGCCCGCTTGGGCAGCACATCCGACAGCCACGACTCGAGTAGAGCGCGGAAATCGGCGCGCACACGCGCCGGATGCGTGGTACCGGACGTGGGTACGGTGATCCGGACCGGCTGCGCGGGCAGCCCCTTGCGGAAGCCGGCCACGAGGTGCTCGGTGTAGGCGTCGACAAAGCCGACGAGCTCGCCTGGTAAGTACGGCTCGTGCAGCTCGGTGACGAACTTGGCGCCGACGTTGAACTCCTCGTCAGGGATATGCCGGGCGCGCACCCTGTGCTCGTCGGGCCCCTTCGGCATCACGCCATCGATTCCGGTGAGCGAGATCTTGCGGTCGGTCACCGCTGAGTACAAGTTTTTGACGAAGCCGGTGCAATTGTACGTGAACCAATGGAATTGCCTGTTCTGCACAGACTTGATGTACGCCAAACCGCGTTCGAGCTCCGAGACCGTCACCTTGCTTTGCACCACTGCTTCCGGCGTGTAACGGAAGTCAGGGCTGCGCAGCTCACCGGGCTGAGGCGTAAAAACAGACATTTCACTGGTCTGCGGAGAGAACCCGGCAGAGAACGTGCGGCCGAGGAAACCGCTCGAGCCGATGGGGAACGCGATCTCGACCCACGCGTGGCCGTCGCGAAGACGCCCGTTGTACATTCTTGAGTTCTGGAGCAGAAGGTCGAACCTGATGTTCGAGCCGGCGATGTCCCGGTAGCCCAACAACGCACGCTCTAGCTGGCCAATCTCATAGGACTTCCTCAGCTTCGCCACGGGATCACCGGCGGCCTCTGGATCGGGGGGCGGTACAACAGGTACTGAGCGGACCGCGTCGGCCAGGCCGGGCGCGTCCTCGAAGAGATCACGCCCGTGCGCGGCCAGGTGGATCTCCGCGAGCACGAGCAGCGACATCGTGTCGTGCTCGATACCGGTGAGCAGGCTCATGACGCCCTCGCCCGCGGCGGCACGCGAACGCACCTCGTCCGACAGCGCCCGCGCGTCCGGGAAGTCCATGGAGTGGACCTGTGCCAGGCCAAGGGGCTCGTCGCGGCGAGCGGTCACAACTGCCCTCAGCACGTCTGGCCGGTTGCGCACCTCGTCCAGCTTGGTCATGAACTCGAACGTGTCGGACGTCTCGACCAGCTCGCGGGCCAGAACGTCGGTGGCCGACGAACCGTCGAAGTCGGCCGCCGCCCTGGTCTGGGTCACGGGCCGCGACCGGTCGACCTGGACGGTGACGGGCCCGTCGCCCGCCTCCTCGGTAATCGCGACGGCGTTCAGCGTGCGCGTGACCGCGTAGAACACCTTAGTAAGACCCCGGATCACCTCCTGCCGTAGCGAGCCGCCCTGTTGCCCGCCGCCTCTCACCACCACCCGGGGTTCCGGCCCGGCGGCGGCGACGTCGCGGAACAAGTCTTCCGGCGACGTGCCGTTCGAGATCTCACCGTCCTCACTGAACTCGACGACAACCCACGCCGCGTCCGGCACTACGGGGAACGGCGTGGAGGGAATCTCGACCTTTGTTGGCGCCGGGGCAGCTACCGTGCCGTCCACGACGACGCGCACGCCGCTCGTCCGGTGGGCGTCATAGGAGCTCTTCTGGATCGAGAACCGCGTGTCGCCACTGGTAATACGGGCGCTCGGGTCCACCTCGCGCTGCACCAGGCTCATTTGGCGGTCGACCGCGAACGCCAGCAGGGCTGCGACGTTGTTGCGGCGTTCCTCGCCCAGATCCGCGCCGCCGCCCTCGATCAGCACCTCCGGCGGGGCCATGCCGAGCCTGTGCCTGATGACGATCGCCTCAGCGAGCCGTTCGGCCTGCCGCTCCAGTGCCTCTCTGACCTCGGGCGACGGCTGGGTGGTGTCGTCGGTGAAGCCGTACGACTTGAACTCGACTGAGCCCGGCAGCTGCGGCGCGACCTCGAGGGCCTGCACACGGGCGACGACCGGGTAGGTGCGGTCCGGCCGGTCGACGTCGGCGTTGCCGGACGTGTCGAACGTGGCTTCGCGGGCAGGTTCTGGAACTGAGGCCAGGTCTCGGTCCGATGCGAGATCGAGGTCTGGAATCAGATCGAAGTCGAGAGGCAGGTCGAAGTCGAGAGGCGGGACGCGGAGGATCAGGAGGTTGAGCACGTCCGTGATCGGCGAGTCGTCGGTAGCGGGCGGCAACGTGACAATCCGCGCCCGATCTGCGTCTGCCGGGTCGGCGGCGATGGCGGACACGGCGGCGCGGAGTACGACACCGGGCCGTTCGTGCCGGTTCGCCAGCTCGACCGCGGTGTCGAGGGCCAGCGTGCCACCGCGGCTCTTGAGGCCGTCCCGGAGCACGTCGCGGATCTGGAGCGCCAAGGTGAGCGTGCCCGCCTCGTCGTCCGTGGTGATCGGACCGTCCTGCAGCTCACCTGCATGCTCCAAACCGGAGTGCTGGATCTTCAGCGTGAGCACGGCGGCGGCCTCTTCGATCGTCGGCTCGAGCTCAACGTCCGACAACGAGATCACATCGGCAGGGAAACGCGCCTCACTGGTCAGACCGCGGCTCGTGATACGTGAGTCCGGACCGATGTTCAACCGCTTCTCGGCATCCGCCGACACATTCCGCGTGCCAGAAGCGCGGTACGGCACCGTGACCGTGCGAACCATGTCGCGCCAGGCCTGTTTGTTGGAGATGGTGGCCACGGCGGCCTCCAGCACCACGGAGCCGTACTGGTGGCCGCGCAACATGCGGTCCACGATCGCGAAGTCCAGATCGCCACGAGCGCGCAGACCCCTCGTGAGGGTCTCCACGACGCTGCCGACAAGGTCGACCAGGTCCTTCTTCGTCGACGTGGCCGGCTTCTTCTGATCGCCGCGGAACTCTGCAGCGTCGAGGACCGTCAGGTGGGCGCCGAGACTTTCCGCGGCCCGGCGCACGGCGGTGTTCGCGTTGCCGGGACCTGTCGTGCGGGCTAGGTCGCTGAGTTGCTGCGCATATAGGTGAGCGAACTGGTGGCCACGCGGCACGACCAGCAGCGGTGGTACGTCGGTGACCGGCGCATCGCCGACCGCGTAGCCGTGCTCGCCCGACACCGCGGTGGCGAAGTCACCCGTGCGTGCAAGCGCGTATTCCGCGGACACGACCACACCGCCGAAGCGCCGGGTCAGCTCCGCGCCGAGGATCGAGCGGGCCAGGTTGCGGTTCTCGTCGGTGGTGTTGTCCGCTGCGGCGGAGAACAGGTCCTGATTCGCCATCGGCGCGTCGGCGTTGAACACCTCGTCGACGTTGACGACCAGGAACCCGTGCTCCCGCGCCTGCTGATCCATGCGAAGCATGGCAGCCAGGGTCGGGTCACCGGCACGGGCTGCGATGAACATCGTGCGCGGCACGTCCGTAACGAGGACCGGCGTCCAGCCCTCCCGGCGCGCGGTCTCGGCGGTGATCGCCAAAGACTCCCAAGCAGAATCGTCGACCGGACCGCCCAGCACCGGCACATGGACGATCTTCGGCAGGTCGCGACCGTTCGAGCTGATCACCGAGTCGTCGCGGGACGCCGGCGCGACTACGTCAACTGGCGCGGTGCGGAGCAGGTTCAGAGACTCGAAGAACGACGTCTGTGCGGTCGGGGGCAGCGCGTTCTGGTCGAAGCCCGCAAGGAACGGCGGCGCGGGCACCGACCGCAGCACGCCCCCCACGGTCAGAATCTCCTGCTCCTCGGCCAGTTCCTCCGCGCTGATCGAGTCCAGCTCCTGCGCCTGCTGCAGCTGCTTGTGGTACTCCGCCATCGACTGCCACCATGCCGTCTCGGCGTCGTCGAGAGCGGCCTTCAGGGCGGTGACTTCGGCGTTCGGGTCGGCGGACAAGGTGCCTTCGAGCGTGCCGAAGGCATTCGTCCACTCCTTGCTCTTCGCGGTGAAGTCCGCGACGGCCTCGACCAGCGGTTCCGGCAGCGGACCCAGCAGTTGCGCGGCGGCGGGCTCGCGCATCCGGACGAGGTAGGCGTTGTCGACGGACACCCCGGCGACGCCGACTTTCGATCTGGAGCCCGGCTTCCTCGCCACGACCTTGAACTCGACGTCCGCGAGAACGCCGCGGGACAACAAGCTGGGGTGGGTGGTGCGGTAGTTGAGCCTCGGGTTGCGGCTGGACGTGCTCTCCCTGCGCACGTTGACGTCGACCGTCAAGTCCTCCCGGTGCGACGGACCAGGGACATCCAGCAAGGCGATCATTTGGACGGAGCCGAAGTTTGCCTGCGACGGGACGCCGCCGGGATCGCCGTGGCCACTGCTGCCACCGGGGCCACCGCTGCCGCCGGTGCCGCGCAAGATCGCGCCCGACCTGTGCTCGCTCTCGTGGATCAGTTCGACGGAATCGCTCGCGGCGTCACCGGAGAAGCCGTCCATCTCGACGCGGCCGCTGGCGGATGCGAGCTTCGCGCCGGGCTTGAGCCGCGCGTGGAACTCGACCTCGCGGTCGAGCCCCGCCACTGGGAATCGGAGCACTCCGTCACGCATGAGCCGCAGGCCGTCCCGCACGGTGGCGGGCGTAATGGCCGCGTCCAAGGCCAGCGCGACTTTCGTGTCGACCGTGACGCCAGAGTTCACCAGCGCCACCTTCGCCGCGGCGCGCAGCGTTTTGATCTTGCCGAAGTAGTGCTCGACCCCGTAGTCACCTGGGTCGGGCAACTTGAGATGTCTGTCGGCCTCCTGCCGCCATCCTGCGATGTCCTCCGCGTCGGAGGCAGGCAACGTCTGGATCTCAGCCTCCGCGCCGAGCGGACTCGTGCTGCTCGGCGGAAGCAACGTCTCCTCCGGCATCTTCCGGACGGTGACGCTGCGATCAACCGAAACCGAGACGACCGGGTCGGACGTGTCCTCTCGGGTCTCCTTGTCGAAGCCGAGCTTCCGCTCGATCTTGACCGTTAATCGGACGGCACCCTCGTAGGAACCCACCGGGCCACGGATCGCGCCGTAGGAACCCCCGGACCGCGAATGCGTGTACGACTCGGTGTGGGACTCCCTGAGCGCGAGGTAGCCGGCCTCTAGACCCGCGCCCACGCTGCCGGAGGTAGGTTTGGAGATGGCGGCTGCCGGCGCGGCGTTCGGCTGCGCGAACTGACGGTGGGCGCGCACGACCGCGTCGACGTCGATGATGTCCTGGCCGAAGATCTTCTCGTCGGTCTCGCCCAGCGACACCATGTTGCGGGCCGCGAGCTTGCGAACGATCTCGATCTCACCCTCGGCTGGCAGTTCGGTCCACTCGCCCTCGACCGTGAACACGTAGGTGCGGCCGGAGAATCGGAACTCCACCCGCAGCGGCGTGCCCACACCGCCGTTCATCACGGTGGTGAACATCCGGTCCACATTGGACAACAGCTCGTCGACTGTGCGTGTGTTGTCGTGCGAGCTGGTGAGCGGGGAACGTGGCAGAAGCTGCTCGGCGACATCGGGGCCGAGGTCCACGTGGTCGGTTATTTCTTGGCGCAGGCGGTCAATCACCTCGCTGATGTCGATCTGGTTGGCCACACCGCCGATGCCCAAGGACGTCACGAGCGGGTTCTGCATCGACTCCGGCGCGGGCAGCTTCCCTATCGCGGAAGCGGGCTCCTCCTCGATCTCCGACTCGATGTCCGGGCTCGTGTTCGGGGCGACGTCCGAGCCGGTGTCCCACTCGATGCGCGGGATCTCCGGGAGCTTGTACGGGTTCGGAGTGTCCTGCTCGGCAGCCTTAGCGCGCTCCTGGCCCTGGCGCTCCAGTTCCGCCAACTGCTCCTCGGTCACCCACATCAGGACCGCGTCGTTCAACGTGAACTTCTCGCCAGCACTGGCCAATGGCCGCCTCGACTTGAGTTCGACGATGTCGAGGTTGCCGCGGAGCTGAGTCTCGGCCACGACCGATACCTCCACGCCGACCGAAACCAAGATCCGCTTGGTCGGGTTCGGCGTGAAGTGGTTCTTCTCGATGCCCTGGATACGCTGTGCGCTCTTGCGGCCGAACCAGGCGGCCCACGGCGTGAGGCTGGAGATGAACAGGCCGGGGGCACCCAACACCTGGGTGGTGGAACCACCGATCGCGTCGAAGTTGATGAAGTCGACGCTCGTCGAAGTCGTGACGCCCTTGGCCATGCTGACCGCAGTGCCGCTGACGAATGTGTTCTTGGTGCGTTGGTACTCCTCGGGACCGAGACGCGTGGGGTTGACCGGCTTCAGCACGACCCCGGCCCGGCCGTGCACGTCGGCACGGCGACGCTCGTGGCTGAGGCCCTCCACTACGTGCACCTTGCCGAAGATCCGCGGGTCCATGCGGAACGCCTCGGGTGAGAACTGGTCGGTGATCAGCTCGGCGTTGGAGCCGACCTTCTGCGCGAGCGCCGGGTCATCGGACGAGCGCTCGAGCATCCGGTACACCGAGTCGATGATGTGCTCGGTGCCGACGACGGTCAGAACGTCCGCGCCTTCCAAGGTCCGGTCGCCCTTGGGCAACTTGTCAATCAACGTATGGGGCGGCAGGTCCTGCGGCTGGGTCGGCGCGACGATTCGCTCGAGCGGTCGTTCCGTCGTGACCAGGTGGTCCGGAATCAGAAGCTCGACGGGCACGTGCTGGCCGAGCGGGTTCGCCGGGTCGGACTGGTCCCCTGTCAGTCCGGTGAACTGACCGACCAGCGGAACCGACCGGACGTCCAGCCCCTGCCGGCCCGGCTTGCCGACACTGATCCTGCGCGACATCTTGTTCGTGCGGGTATAGGTGGTGACCTCCGGGGTCAGCTTCAAGGTGCCCTGGAAGTGACGCATCCGCGTCTCGTTCTGGTCGCCCGATTCGGTCAGCTCGGTGCCAGCGTGCTTCTGCTCGGTGACCTTGCCGGTGTCGTTGGCGATGCTGACTGCCGACGACCAGGTGCGCCCGGTCCTTAAGTTCGCGAGGAACATGTCGGCGCCCTTGACGAAGGCGGCGACGAGCCGGCCCTGGGCACCGATGCTCGCGGTGGTGTCCCGCGAGGCGGTGAAGGTGCGGGTCTCGTACTCCTTGGTCCGGGTCTCCGTCGTGCTCTCGGCCAGGCCGATCTGGAGGTCGCCGTCCTCCAGGCTCTCCAAGGTGGCCTTGATCCGGACCGTCACGACCGTGTCGGTGAACGGGCCCTGCTTGACCAGCGGCACCACCAGGCCCGGCCCCAGCATCAGGTCGATCAGCTGCATTATCTGCTTGTCGGACATCCGCGACTTGGCCGTGCGCTGCCGCCGGGCGGTGTCGTTGACGAGCGCCTTGAGGCCCGCGGTCAGGTCTGGGTCGTCGAAGTACTTGATGAACTCCGACGAGCTGAAGTGGTACCATCGGCGGTTCGGCACGTTGCGCAGGGTGTCGGCGATCGCCCCGTAGATCCGGTCCTTGCCCCGGAACGAGTGGACCTTCGCGCCCGCCGTCGACAGCCCGGACTCCAGGTGCGCCGGCGCGAAGTGCGTGCGGTCGTCATCCTTGCGATAATTGGGCTTGTGGTCGTCCGGCCCGGTCGGTTCCATGATCCCGGCGGCCAGCGCGCGCTCCCGCGACGCCACCTGAATACCAACGAGATCGCCCTCCAGGAACACCGGCGGCTGGCCCAGAACCCGGACCTGCAGCTGGTAAACCGTCTTGTAGCGGACGAGCCTGCCGCCGAAGTCGTGCTCGAACCGGATACCGGTCTCGCGCTTGAACTCGCTCTTCCACGACCGCTCGTGGTCGACGCCGAACACACCGCCGAGCGACACCACGAACTTGCCGAGCGGCAAGATCGCGCCGGCGAAGGCGCTGAAGCCACCACGCCGCTTGGCTGTCCTCATGTCCCTACGGGCGGCCTTCGAGTTGTCCCAGTCCACCAGGATCGCCGTGTGCTCGCGGTCGATCTCGTCGATGATCTCGACCTTGCGCGCCACGGCCCGCATCTCGATCGCCGAGTTGGTTCGGAAGAAGTCGGGCAGGCTGCTGACCGGCCCGTTGATCAGCGGGTCTGACCGACGCCAGCTGGAGTCCGGGTAGGAGTCCGGGTCACCCGTGACCATGCTCATCAGCTCGGCCTTGATGTTGGTGCGGTGGAGGAACTGCCGCAGCACATCCCGGCCTGGGGCGCCGACCTCGGTGAGCTCCTTCGGCAGCATCCTCGCGACCTGGTCGAAGAACGACGAGCCCTCGGGCACGTTGACAAGCAACTCCTCCAGGCCGAAGTCCTTCGGCGGCGGGGCGTTCAGCGGCTTCAGTCCCCGGCCGTCGTTGGCTCTTGGCGCCTTCGGGTGGCCGAAGCGCAGCGTGCCACCGAGCCCTGGCTGCTCGCCGTGGTCGACGTGACCGACGAGATCCCGTTTGGCGTCCCGCAACTCGAATGCGTAGGAGACGGTCACCTCGCTCACGCGCACGTCCATGTCGAGCAGCAACGACGCCCGCTTGTGCTCCACAGAGACGTCCCGATGCATCTCCTGGTTGACGGCCGGTGTGCCCGACGGCCTGGCCATCACGAGCAGCGGCTTCGCCGGGACCCAGATAGCCAAGGCGAGCGACGGGTTGGACAAGTAGCCGCCGGCGGCCCGCCGGAACCTGCGATGGCGGGTCTCCAACGCAAACGTCCAGTAGGGCTTGCCGGGCACGCTGCGGGCCGTCGTCCAGTCGAGCTTCGCCTTCGCCACCAGCGTGTGTGGCTCGCCATCGATCTCGACGGTGAACTCGCGGCCGTCGCCGAGCATGCTCGGGACGTCGTTCCGCATGGCCCGCTCGACGTGGCTCAACCCGTTGATCTTCTGCTTGCGCCTGCCAGCAGGGAGGGACTCCGGGCGGTCCCGCTTGACCAGGATGCGCCGTCCTTTCGGCAGCATGCTGCGGAACGCGCTTTCGGCGCTGATGCCCGTGACCTCGGTGTGCGGCACGGCTTCGCCGAAGCCCTCGCCATCTACGAGGTAGTCGGGCATGCCCCGCAGGACCTCAGCGGACCGTCCCCGCGGGTCCGGCTGGAACGTGCTCTCTACGCCGCGGGCGTCCTCGTCCTCCTCGAGGATCGTCTCGAGGCCGCCCAGCGGGTGCGGGGCGTGCGAGGCGGTTGTGGTCGGTGCGGCCAGCCCCAGGTCCCGCAGCCCCTGCTCGTCCACGACGAGGTCGACCGGGGTGTCCGCCGCGCTGAACAGGGACCCGGACCAGGTCTCGTCGACCGAGGTCCTGCGGTAGTTGGCCGCCACGTCCCAGACCGGCGTGGCGCGCACCCGGTACCGCGGACCGTCTTCCGTGTCGCGCTGCCCCAGCAGTTGCAGGTCCTGGAGGTCGAGCTTGATCGTCACCCCGGACAGCGGCCCGGAGTCGAGCGTGACCAGGCGCCCCCGCTCCGACATCATCTGCCGGACGTTGGCCCACAACTCCGTCGGCCTGGTGGCCTCGAGGAGCTGCTGGGTGGCCGGCGGTGTCGGTGCCGGCCGTGTCGTGCTGCGGCGGAGTTGGTCGGCCGGGTACAGCAGCCGAGTAATCGTCTTGTGGAGCTCGACTGCGGGCGCAAGCTTCGCCTCGACGTGAGCGTTCTCGCTGAACCCGATGTGCCCCTTGCGCTTCTGGTCGCGCCGCAGCGGCTTCCGGTTCTCGCGGATCGGTTTTCCGGCCGGCTCGGGTTCGGCGAGCGCTTCAGAAACGGCAATCGACGAGGCGACCGCGCCCTCGATGTCGGCGGTGCGTTTGAACTCACCCTGCGGCGCGTCCATCGTGATCCGCAGGTCATGGATGAAATGCGCCCGCAGCTCGGTCGGCGTCTGGATGTCCGGCACGGTGTTGAGCGCGTTCGGCGGCACGTCGGGGTCGATGCTCGCGCCGAAGGAGTCGCCCGCTACCGACGTGGCGTGCGGTAGGCCTTCCCCCGTGCGCTGGAAGTTGCCGGGCCCAGGTGTGGCCCTGATGATGACCTCCTGCTCGACCTGGCCGAGCGGGGTGTCGACCATGACCCGGATGGGGAGGCCGCCGTTGAGCATCGCGTCGAGCACGGCCTTCGGCGCCCGCCCGGAGTCCGGCCCCAGCAGGTTCCGGACGGCCTGAACGTTGAAATCCCGCGTGCGAACCGATTCCGGACTCGGCTGGAAGGTCAGCATGCGCTTGACGGCTTCGAACGCCGTCTTCACCTTGTGCAGGAGGGATTCCCTGGCCTGCAGCGTCCGCAATCGGTCGTTGACCGCACTCGTGACTTTTTGGGCGATCCGCTGCATCGCGTCGGCCTCGTTGTGGAACTCGACCGACCCGCGCCCCTGCCCGATGCCGTGCGGTGCCTGGTACCGCGTGGTGTCGACATCGCCCGAACCGTGGTCGCTGCTCGGCTCGCCATCGCCATCGCCATCGATCGCTGCCGGCTCGCCGTCGTCGTCGATCGTCGCGAGATCGTCAGTCTGCAGTTCGGCGTGCTGCTGTTCGTAGACCCACTCTACGAACCCATGCGCGTTCTCCGTGGATCCGCCGTCTGCCTCGATCTGAAGAGCGACCAGTATCACGACGCCGAAGTAGCGGTTCAGCTTCACCTGCTCGGCCTCGCCGGGGTTCCGCATCTCCTCGTCGGTCATCTCCGGGATGTCCCCGAAAACGCTCGCCACGAACTCGAGGGCCTGTTCGGCGATCTTACCGTCGGGCTCCTGCTGTTTAAGCTCCTCGTACGCTGCCTCCCACGCGGCGTCGCGTTCGTCGTCGTCCGTGAAGTTCTTGCTGTCCAACTGGTCCAGGTAGGCCTGCACCACGATCTGCCGGTTGGCCCAGTGAGCGAGCATGACGGCGTTCTCGGTGCGCAATCCCCCGTCGGCGGTGATCCCGTCGGCGGAGATCTGCTCGGCGACGAGGTCGCGGACGCCTTCGTGTACCCCGCCGAAGGCCTCCTGAACGATCCGGTTGGCTTCGGTGAGCATGGCCCGCGACACCCTCAGCCGACCGGCGACCTCGGCGAACTCCGCGTCCCAGTCACCGGTGTAGACCGCCGTGTTCGCCGGATGCAGGTGGGCCAGGCGTTCGCGGAAGTCGAATCTAGCGTCGTCGACGGACCCGACGTCGTCAGCGTCCTCGACAACCGGCGGGCCCTCGTGTTCGGGGTCCGCGGTGCTGTCGAGGACGCTGATGGACGAGTGGCCGTTGACGGACGTCCAGTCGTCGATGTTTCGGAGGGCGGTGGGCTCCAGAATCTCACTGTGGGGCGAGGTGTTCCCGACCGACGCGAGATCGATGTCGGACTCGGTGTGGTTGTCCGCGAGATCGGCCTGCGCGGCATCGGCCGCCTCGAACTGCGCGGCCACCCACTTAGCCAGTTCCTGTGGGGCGGTCGTGATGGTGTGGTCGTCGTGCACGATCTGCTCGGCGACGAGAAACGTGACGCCGGTGTGCAGGAAGTCGTCATCCTCGGAGCCGGTCATCTCAACGCCGAACGCCGTCTCGACGAAGCTCTGCGCCACGTCCAGCGCGTGATCCGCGTTGACCCCGTGGTCGAAGGCGAATCGCTCGAAGTCCGCTCTGGCGCGGTTGATCTCGTCGTCCCACGCGGCGAAGAAGTCGTTGTCAAACTCGCTGTCACCGCGCTCGAGATAACCGAGCCTCTGCAGGAAATCAGGCTGGAGCTCGACGTCGGCTTGCTGCTCCAGCGACCCGTCGTCCCCGAACTCGTCGTCGGTGTCGCCCGCCAACTCGTCGTCGCCGATCCACGACTGAACCTCGCCGTCCTCGCCGACATCCGCAGACCCACCCCGCAGGCCAGCCTCCGTCAGCTCCACGATCTGCTCACCCAGCCAGTGCGCGAGCACGATGGCGCGGCCTTCGAGACCGTCGTCGTTCCGAATCTGCTCTTCGACCAGCCCCTCGATCCATCCGCGGCGCCGCTCGAAGCTCTGCTGGACCACCTCACCCTCAAACTGGATGTCCCCCAACGCCTCGTCGACTAGCTGGCGCGCCCGTTGCAGTTGCGGCTGCGACCCCTCAATCGACGCCTCCCAGAGAAGAGCCTCATCCCACGCGGCTACCCAGGCAGCGTCACGCTGGCCCACGTCGTTGAGGTACATGTACTGGCCCCGAACCGGATACGAATCAACGACCCGCCACTGCTCGGCCGCCCACGCGGCAATCTCCAGCGACGCGACCGTGACATCGCCGCCGTCGGCGATGATCCGGGCCACGACCAGGACCTCCGCACCGGCCTGCAGAGGCCGGACCCAGTTGCGCTGCGTCTCGGCGGACCCGAAGACAGCGCCAACAACCTCGTTCGCTCGCTCGCGCGCCTCCGAGGTGTCCTCGCTCTTATACGACGCCTCAACCATCGCGACGATGTGGTTCCACCACTGTGTCCAGCGATCATCGGTCTGGAACTTCTCGCGCCGGACGTCGATCAGATCGACTTGATCGGAATCGTCATCTTCGCCATCGCCTACGGCAGACTTGCTGTCCGTGTCCTCGCCGGAACCGTCGGTCTTGCCGTTCGAGCTGCTGGAATCGTCGTCCGAGTACCTCTCGTCGCCCTGTCGGTCTCCATCATCGTCCGGCTCGGAACCGACCTCCGACTCGCTGTCGCTGTCGGAGCTGTCCAGGTCGCGGGAGTCAGCCGACCCGGCGGTATTCAACTGATCGTGCTCGCTGCTGTCGGCATTGCCGTCGTTGTCGTTTCCGTCGATGTCACCCTCGTGCCCGCGGACCTCCGGATCGTAAGTGGTGTTCTGGTGCGTCCACCCCCGCACCAGCGAATCAATAAATGCGAACCGCTCCGGCGCCCGCTCCAGCAACGTCTTGCGGTGGAGGAAGTAGTACATCGCCGCCTCGGCGAGATCCTCCGAAGGGTTCCTCGTGCCATACTTCGTGATCGGACGTTCGTTGCGGAAGTTCGGCCAGCCATCCGCCGTCCACGCGCCCACTGCGAGGTTAAACTCCGGCAGGCATTCGCTAAGCGCCTCGGCCACCTGCTTGGCGTCCTTGTCGCTGTCGAGCACGTCCCGATACTTTTCCGACAACCGAGCGATCGCCTTGGCGTGTCTCGGCGACTCCTTTTTGAAGTCGTCCTTGTCCCGTTCCAGGTCGTACCTAGCGGAGTGGATCGACGCAATGAAGTCGTCCTCCGCCGTTCGCGCTCCCATGACCGGCTCCTCGGCACCTTCCGGGAGGATCGGGCGACCGTTGGAGTCCCACGTGCCAAACGCTTTCGTGAACTCGGCTTGCGCGTAGCCGAGCAGACCGTGCGCGATCTCGTGCGTGGCCAGCGCCTCGACAGCTCGTCGACCTTCACCTACCCAGGGGGGGTACACTGAGACGTTTCCGACTCGGCCGAAGTACCTACCTGCTACCAGGTAGCTAACACCGTCTTCGCCGAGATCAAAGGTGACCGCACTGACAGACTGGATCTCCTGTACCTCGTGCCCGCGGCTGGAGTTCGCCCGGTCGCCGCCCAGCAACGGCGCGAAGTGCTCCAGCGCGTCTTGCACCCCACGCAGCTCGTCCAGATCCCACGGCCGCGACTGAACAGCATTGAGGTCGACTGGGCGTGCGCGTGAGTACTCGTCCGTCAGGGCCCGCACGCCCTGTGCGGAGTTCACGTCCACGTTGAAACGCTGTTTGATGTCCTCGGTAATGGCGAGGGCATCGGCGATCGCAGCGTCCTTACCGGCACTGTCCGGAATGTTCAGCTGCTCGTCGCCGCGCCCCCTCAGCGGCACGCCCCACGGCGCCAGGCGCCGGAAGATCATGATCTGCTTGAACAGGTCGGACGCCGCCTGCTTGCGAACCATCGGCGCAAGGCCTAGAAGCGCGTCGTCCCTCAGCTGCAACGACACGAGCGCGATCACGCCATGCTGCCGTTCACGGTTGGCCGAGACCTCGACGCTCTCATCCGAATCTACTTCGGACAGTGTGGCTTGGTTGATGGGCGTCGCGTTGTGGGCCTCGATACGCAAAGCCTTGGCCTTGTCAGGAGGCAACGCGGCGAGCTCACGGCGAGCCTGCCCCAGACGCGCATCCCAGGCCGCATCCCACATCTCCCGGTTGGGGAAGTTCTCTGGCAGAAAATCGGCGAAGATCGCGGCATAGTCCCGGCCGTTGTCCGGTATGGACAAAGCTCCCGGAAGAAGAAAGCCCGGTTCGTATTCCCAGCCGTAATCCAAATCGGAGTCGGAGTCGGAGCCGTCGTCGGGGTCGCCGGACGCCACGGGATCGTCCGGCGTGGCGACGCTGCCGAGCGACCAGCTCTGCACCAGCGAGTCGACGAACGCGAACCGCTGCGGCGCCTGCTCCCACAACATCTGTGGGTTGAGGAAGTAGTACATCACCGCCTCGGCAAGATCCTCCGAAGGGTTCGTCGCGCCATCCTGGGTAATCGGCCGCTCCCCCTTGAAGTTCGGCCAGCCGTCCGCCGTCCACGCGCCCACCGCATTGTTGAACGCGGACAGCTCGCCGCTCAAGGACTCCGCGATGAGGCGAGCATTGTCCGCCTGGGAGCCCAGATGTTCCGGGTGCTGCTCGAGAATGCCCTCGATTGCGGCCGCGTGCCTGGGCGAGCTGACCCGAAACGCTGCCAGATCGCCCAGCGCAGCCTCGATAGACGCTACGAAGTCCTCGGCTGCGGTCGGTGCGCCGTAATACGGCCGCTCGGCGTCATCCATGAGCACGGGGTGACCGGCAGCGTCCCACGAGCCGAGCCGCGTGATGAAGTCGTCGAGGTGGTGCTCCAGCAAGGCATGGCTCAGCTCGCGGGTCGCCAGGGCTTCGACCGCCCCTGTCCCGCCGCCGAACGCGCCCAGAGCAGATGTGGCATAGAGGCTGAAGCTCTTGCTGTTCGGGAAGTACATCCCTTGTGCGGTGATGGAGACGCCGTCCATCGCAAGGCCGAATGTCATCGCGCGGAGGGTGGTGATCTCCTGTGCCACGTTCGCACGGCCGGAGCTCGCCCGGTTGGCGCCCAGCAACGGGGCGTAGTGGTCGAGCGCGGCTTGCACACCGCGCAGTTCGTCGAGCGTCCACGCCCGCGACTGGATCGCGGCGACATCGTGCGCCAGAGCGGGCGAGAACCCGGTGGCCATCGCGTCGACACCCACGGCGGAATCGAACCTCACACCGTGATCGCGCTCGATCTCCTCCACGATCCGGACGGCTTCCGCAATCACCTCGTCGTGGTGCGCGTCCGGCGGAATCTCGACCGACTCCGAAGCGTGCGCCCCCGGCAGCGCGACGCCCCAGGATGCAGTGTGCCGCGCGATCATCAACCTGCGCACGTGGTCGAACGTGTTGCCCTGCTGTAGCGCGGCCACCGCCATCACGCCCCGCCAGCGCTCGAACTCAATCGCCGCGTTGACGCCGGCCTCCTCGGTCCAGGTGGCCAGCAGGTCCCGGTCCACTCCCGACGCGCCGTATGCATCATCGAGCAACGACTCGGACCGCACCTTGGGCATGGCGTTCAGCTGCGCGTGCGCGTCCGCGAAAACGTTGTCCCAGGCCGCGTTCCACTCGGCCTTGCTGTCGAAGTTCGCCGGGGCCAGGTCGGCGATGAGCGTCGAAACGTCGCGGCCACGGTAGTGGTTGTTCGAGTTGTCGCCGAAATCGTCGCCGCGATCGTCGTCCGAGTCGTTGCCCGCGATTGAGCCCACGGTGTCCGGTGCCCACCCCGCGACCACCTTCTCGATGAAGGCCGCGCGCTTCGGGGCCTTGTCCCACAAGCCTTCCCGGTCGAGGAAGTAGTACATCGCCGACTCGGCCAGATCCTCAACCGGGTTGGCCGCGCCATACATCGTGATCGGCCGCTCGTAGCGGAAGTTCGGCCAGCCATCCTCCGTCCACGCGCCCACCGCGAGGTTGAACGCCGGCAGATCACCGCTCAGCAACTCGGCCAGGTACTCGGCGTCCTGGTCACTGTCGAACAGATCCGGGTCGCGCAGCCACAGCTGCCTGATCGCCTTGGCATGCTTCGGTGACCTCTCCGCGAAGGCGGCCAAATCGAACCGAGCGGCTTTGATCGACGCGATGAAGTCTTTCTTCGCCGTCGACGCTTCCCCGAGCGGCTCCTCAGCGTGTTCCACGAGGATCGGGCGACCGCTGACGTCCCACGTGCCGACAGCCTTTGTGAAGGCGGTTTGCGCGTAGCGGAGCAGGCCGTGCGCGATCTCGTGCGTGGCTACCGACTCGACATCGCGTACACCGTCGCCGAATTTGACGCTCCCGACTCTGGGGTACAGCGAGACGTTGCGGACTCGGTCGAAGTACTCACCCACCGCGTAGGCGTCGACGCCGTCGGCGTCGAGGCTGAAGGTGACCGCGCTGATAGACCGGATCTCCTGCTCCTCATGCCCACGGCTGGAGGCGGCGCGAAGGTCACCCAGCAACGGCGCAAAATGCCCCAGCGCGGCGCGCACCCCACGCAACTCATCCAAGTCCCACGGCCGCGGCCGAACAGCGTCGACAGCGACCCAGGGTGCGTCCGGGTGCGCGTCCGTCTGGACCCGCGCGCCCAACGCGGAGTGCACGACCACATTGAAACGGCGATCGATATCCTCGATGATGACGTCGGCTTCGGTCATCGCGTTGGCATGATTGGCGCCGTCCGGGATGTTGAGCTGCTCGCCCACGAGCCCCGGCAACGGCACACCCCACCTCGGCTGGCGCCGGGCGATCACGACCGAGTTGAACAAATCGGACGCCGCCTGCTTGCGAACCTCAGGTGCTAGGTCTAGGCGCGCATCGTCCCTGAGCTGCAACGAAACGAGCGCGATCAGGCCTTGCAGCCGTTTGCGGTCGACCGAGTCGTCGACACTCTCGTCCAGTTCGGCCTGACGGTCGATGTTCGTCGCGATGCGGGCGTAGATACGCAACGCCTCGGCCTCATCGTCTGGCAACTCGTTAAGGTCACTAAGAGCCTTCCTCAGACGCGCGTCCCAAGCCGCGTCCCAGAGCTCCCGGTTGGCGAAGTTCGACGGCTGTAGGTCGGCGAACATCGCGGCGTAGTTCCGGCCGGTGTCCGGTGTGGGTTGTACCGGCGTCGGAATGCGGAAGTCCGACTCGGAGTCGGAGTCGCTGTCGGGATCGATCTGCGCTGTCCGTTGCGCCGATTTGGAGCCGCTGCCGGGATCACTTCCGACCTGCGCTGCCAAGCTGGCGAGGTGCTCGTCGCCCTGCCCGGAGTCCGAGTAGACGGAGTCGGCACCGCTGCTGTCTCCGTCGGAGCTGGCGGGTGCCTCGAGGTTGCCCGGCGCCGAAGTGTCATCGAGCGTCCAGCCCCGAACCAACTTGTCGACGAACGCCGCGCGCTTCGGCGCCCGCGCCCAAAGGGTGGCCGGGTCGAGGAAGTAATACATCACCGACTCGGCGAGATCCTCCGAAGGGTTCGTCGTGCCGTACAGCGAGATGGGTCGCTCCCCCTTGAAGTTCGGCCAACCGTCCGCTGTCCACGCGCCCACCGCATTGTTGAACTCTGGCAGGTGTTCACGCAGCACCTCGGCCACGTGCTCGGCGTCCTTGTCGCGGTCGAGCACGTCGAGCACGTCCCGATACGATTCCGACAAATGCTCGATCGCCTTGGCGTGCCTCGGCGACTCCTCCTCGAAGGAGTCCTCGCCATGCTCCCGGTCGTACCTAGCGGAGATGATCGACGCGATGAAGTCGTCCTTCGCAGTCACCGCTTCCTCGTCCGGCTCCTCGGCGTCTTCCACAAGTTTCGGGCGACCGTTGGTGTCCCACGTGTCGACCGCCTCATTGAAGGCAGTTTGCGCGTAGCGGAGCAGGCCGTGCGCGATCTCGCGCGTGGCGACCGCCTCGATGCCGCGCACACCTCCACCGAATTGGGTGCACCCACCTTCGGGGTACAGCGAGAAGTTGCCGGTTCGGTCGAGATACGCACCCGTTACGTCGTTGTCAATACCGAGGTCGCCGAGGTAGAAGGTGACCGCGCTGACTGACTGGATCTCCTGCGCCTCGTGCCTGCGGCTGGAGTCGGCGCGACGGTCGCCCAGCAACGGCGCGAAATGCTTCAGCGCGGCCAGCACCCCGCGCAACTCATCCAAGTCCCACGGCCGTGCGCGAATAGCTTCGCGATCGACCGGGCGTGCGTACGGGTGCCAATCCCTCAGGAATCCCGCCCCCAGTGCGGAGTGCACATCCACGTTGAAGCGAGTGCTGATCTCCTGCGCAATGTCCCGAGCCTTGGAGATCGCGGCGTCCTGACTGACGCCGGCCGGGATGTTCAGCTGCTCGTCCCCGAGCCCCGGCAGCGGCACGCCCGACCACCACGCCTGGCGCTGGTCGATCACGACCCAGGTGTACAGGTCGGACGCGGCCTTCCTGCGTACGTCCAGGTCGAAGAGCCTATCTTCCCACAGCTGCAACGAAACGAGCGCGATCAGGCCTTGCATCCGTTGGCGGTCGACCGAGTCGTCGACGCTCTCGTCCGGATCCACTTCAGACAGGCTCGCCCGATCGATCCCCGTCGCAATGTGGGCGTCGATACGCAACGCCGCCGCCTTGGCTGGGGGCAACGCACCGAGGTCGCGGTATGCCAGCTCCAGACGCGCGGCCCAGGCCGCATCCCACTCCGCCCGATTGGCGAAGTTCGACGACTGCAAATCCGCGAAGATCTCATCATAGTTCCTGCGAGGGAGCGGTCTGGACCAAATTGGAGAAATGAGGCCCGGCTCGGTGTCGTTGTCGGAGTCGCTGTCGGGATCGGCTTCGATCGGCGCTACCAGGCTGTCGAGGTACTCGTCGAGGTCGCTTTCCTGCTCGGAGCCGACCATGGCGTGGACCTGCGGCCTGCTCTCGCCGTCTTGCCTGAACTCCTCCGACTCTGGCGACTCTGGCGCGGCTGTGTCGATGTGGGTGCCCGCGCGCCCCTTGCCCTTGCTCGGCGCCGTCCGGGGATCCGCGAGTAAAGCCCCGTGCCTGGCAATGTAGACCGCGATCTCGTCCGGATCGGGTGCCGCGGGCATCAAGGACCCCAGCAGCGCACTGTCGCTGTCAGGCCGGAGCACGCCCGCGGCCGGCGTGCCCATGGTAAACACGATGTCGGTGAAATCGACGATCGGCCCGCCCACCCGAGCCGTGGTGCTGTCGACCAGAACCACCGGCGTGCCACCGGTAGCCGACAACGTCGTGGTGACAACCGCACCAACCGGGAAGTCCTGATCGCTTGGGTCATACCCCTCGACGAACCGCAGGGCTCGGCTCGGACGTCCTCAAGTACGCGC
>NZ_JBEXPJ010000106.1:0-30340 GCF_040611995.1 Lentzea sp. NPDC006480 | reverse complement strand
CCCGGCCCAGTAGAGATCGACATGAGCAGAGGCCTGCAGAAACGCCTGCACGCGATCAGGCCCGCACGGAAGCCCGGCGCCCCGCAGGCCGCGCGTAGTTCGTCGAGGGCGGCGGCGCGGGTCGTGGGGGCTACGGCTGCGGTCAGGTCGGCGAGCACGGTGGTGCGGAAGCCGTTCCGATGCGCGTCGAGGGCAGTGGCGCGGACGCAGTGGTCGGTCGCGATGCCGACGACGTCCACCTCGGTCACGCCCTGGTCCGTCAGCCACCCCGCGAGGTCGTTCTCCGCCTCGAAACCCGAGTAGGCGGCGGCGAACCGGCCCTTCGAGAACACCTGCTCGATCCCCGCCACGTCGAGCTCCGGGTGGAACGACGCACCGGGCGTCCCGGCCACGCAGTGCACCGGCCACGTGTCGATGAAGTCCGGCATGTCCGAGAAGTGCTCACCCGGATCCACGTGGTAGTCCCGCGTCGCCACCACGTGGTCGTACGAGGACGTGGCGATGTGCTGCGAGATGGCCGCGGCCACCGCGGCACCACCCGCGACAGCCAGCGAACCGCCCTCGCAGAAGTCGTTCTGCACGTCGACGACGATCAACGCCTTGGTCATGTCAACCCTCCAGGTAGATCGTCGGGATCGCGGGCTCGCCGCGCGAGAGCTTGAGGCCCTCCCACGGCACGCTCACCAGCGCCGCGCGCAGGTGTTCGCGGCTCTGCTCCAGCGTGGGTACCTCCGGCGAGATCTGTCCATCGCGCATCAGCGGGATCTGCACGAGCCGGTCGCCGGAACCGAGCTCGGGTTCCGCGGACGCCTGGAACACGACCTCCTCCAGCGCCGTGCCGGTGTCCTTGTGCCGCCGCAACGCCTTCTTCCAGCCGCCGCGCGACTGCTTGGACGTGCTGCGCTTCTCCACGTGCTTGCCGTTGACCTCGACCAGCTTGTAGACCATGCCCGCGGTCGGTGCGCCGGAGCCGGTCACCACGGACGTGCCGACGCCATACGCGTCAACGGGTTCGGCGCGCAGGGCGGCGATCGCGTACTCGTCCAGGTCGCTCGACACGACGATCCGGGTGTTGCGGGCGCCGAGCGAGTCGAGCTGGTCGCGGGCCTGCCTGGCCATCACACCGAGATCACCCGAGTCGATCCGGATCGCGCCGAGATCGGGCCCCGCGACCGCGACGGCCGTCTTGATGCCCTCGGTGATGTCGTAGGTGTCGACCAGCAACGTCGTGCCCACGCCCAACGCCTCGACCTGGCTGCGGAACGCCTCTTCTTCGCTGTCGTGCAGCAACGTGAACGCGTGCGCGCACGTGCCGGCCGTGGGGATGCCGTGACGGCGACCGGCTTCGAGGTTCGAGGTCGCGGTGAAGCCCGCCAGGTAGGCCGCGCGAGCACACGCCACGGCGGCTTCCTCGTGTGCGCGCCGCGAGCCCATCTCGATCATGCGGCGGCCGTTCGCGGCGGTCACCATGCGGGCGGCGGCGGACGCGATCGCGCTGTCGTGGTTGAGGATCGAGAGCACGAGCGTCTCCAGCACGACCCCCTCCGCGAACGACGCGCGCACGGTGAGGATCGGCGAGCCGGGGAAGTACAGCTCCCCGTCCGGGTATCCGTCGATCTCGCCGCGGAACTCGTAGTTCGCGAGCCATGCCAAAGTCGAATCGTCGACCACGGCGTTGCGGCGCAGCTGGTCGATCTCCTCCTCGCCGAAGCGGAAGTCCTGGATCGCCTCCAGCAGTCTGGTCACGCCCGCGACCACCCCGTAGCGGCGGCCGTCGGGGAGCCTGCGGGCGAAGACCTCGAACACGCACGGACGGTCACCAGTGCCGTCACGCAGCGCGGCCGCGAGCATGGTCAGCTCGTAGTGGTCCGTGAGCAACGCCGTCGAGTTCATGGTCACCAACCCTAAGGTCGCATCCGGTTTAGCCGCATGCGGTCTCCGCCACTGCGGCGAACATGACACCATTGGCGGTATGACCACGCCCGTCGAACAGGAACGGACGCAGCCGGAGGCCGTCGGCGAGGAGATCGCCGCCGAGGACCGACCCTGGCAGACCGTGGTCTGGAACGACCCGGTAAACCTGATGTCCTACGTGACGTACGTGTTCCAGAAGCTCTTCGGCTTCAGCAGGGACAAGGCGACCAAGCTGATGCTCGACGTGCACCACAAGGGCAGGGCGATCGTGACATCGGGCACCAAGGACAAGGTGGAGGCCGACGTGGCGAAGCTCCACGCGGCGGGACTCTGGGCGACCATGCAGCGGGCCTCGTGAAGCGGTGGATCCGCGACGGTGACGTCGTCATCGGGAGACTCGACCGCCAGGAGGCCGCAGTCGTGCGGGGTCTGGTCAGCCAGATCCAGGACATGCTGCTGGCCAGGGCCGAGGAGGCGCCCCAGGACGAGCTCGCCGAGCTGACCGGGATCAGGACGGGGCCGTCGGAAGCGCCCGACGATCCGATCCTGGGCCGGTTGTTGCCCGACTTCCACCGTTTGGACGACGACGCTCCCGACCCGGACGAGGTCAACTCCGCGGCGGCACTGCGGTCGTTGCACGAGCCCGAGCTTCTGGACCACAAGACGGGTGCGGCGGAGATCGTGCTGCAGACCTGCTCGCCCGACGGAGGAGAGATCCGCCTGTCGATCGGGGAGGCCGAGGCGTGGCTCGCGTCGTTGAACGACGTGCGGCTCGCGCTGGGCACGGCGCTGGACGTCACCGAGGACATGCCCGACGAGCTGCCGCCGGAGGACCCGCGCTCGCCGCACCTGGGTGTTTATCACTGGCTGACCTGGGTGCAGGACACGCTGGTCGAAGCGATGATGCCGTGATTCCCGGCGTTCTGGTCGGTCATCACCACCGCATCGAACCTGGCTGGGCGACCGGCACGACTGTCGTGCTCGTGCCTGACGGTGCCGTTGGGGCGGTGGACGGCCGCGGTGGTGCGCCCGGCACGCGTGAGACCGACCTGCTCGACCCCGCGAACCTGGTGCAGCAGGTGCACGCTGTGTGTTTGTCCGGCGGATCCGCTTACGGGCTGGCGGCCGCCGACGGTGTCATGCGGTGGCTGTCGGAGCGGTCGATCGGGTTCCAGGTGGGTGCGCAGCCGCACCACGTCGTGCCGATCGTGCCCGGCGCGGTGATCTTCGACCTGCCGATGTCCGAGTGGGGCAACCGGCCGGACTCGTCGTTCGGATACGAAGCTTGTGCCAGCGCCACAGCGGAATTCGCTCTCGGCTGCGTCGGCGCGGGTGCCGGTGCGCGCGTCGGTTCGCTGAAGGGCGGCGTCGGGACCGCGGCCACGAAGGTCGGCTCGTTCAACGTCGGCGCGCTCGCTGTCGTGAACGCGGCCGGCGAAGCCGTCGACCGCGCAACGGGTCTGCCGTGGCTGCCGTCGCTCGGCACGTCGGCGATCGCGCTGCCCGAACGCAAGACCGAAGGCCTCAACACCACGATCGGTGTGGTGGCGGTGGACGCGGCACTGTCCAAAGCGGAGTGTCAGCGGCTCGCGATGGCCGCGCAGGACGGACTCGCGCGCGCGATTCGGCCCGCCCACACGATGTTCGACGGGGACACGGTGTTCGCGCTGGCCACGGGTGCTGTGCCACTGGCGGAGCCGCGGGCGTTCGCACTGGACGCGCTGTGCACTGCGGCAGCGGAGATGTTCGCGGAGGCAGTGGTGTCGGGTACGCGCGAGGCGACGACTCTCAACGGTGTCACGGCTTTCCGGGACCTCTAGGCGTTGTCGACGTAGGCCTTGAAGTTCGCGAGGCCGCGTTCGGACTCCTCCCGCAGGACCTTGTTGATCCTGCGGTGGAACAACCTCAGCAGGACCGGCGTGCGGATCTCGTGCTCGGACACCATCAACGTGTGCTGGTCGTCGATCGCCGAGTAGCGGTTGGTGATCGTGTGGACCATTCCGCGCGCCTCGTAGCGAGAGATCCGTTCGTCGGCGCTCGCGGCCAGCACCGTCTCTTCCATGCGGAACTTCTTGTACGTGAGGGTCGCGGTCGACCCGGCAGCGCCCGGTGTCGGGGTGTGCGGGGTGATGCTGACCAGGTCGGGCTGCCAGCGCAGGAGGTGCTCCGGGTCGGACGTCAGCACCCGGACCTGCTCGATCGGCTTGTTCAGCACGACCTCCTCGGTGAACTTCATCAGAGCACCTCGACCCATTCCCCGGCGAGCTGCTCGGCCAGTGCGTGTGCCGCGGCCAGGTCTTCCGGTGCCGATGCGGCGATCCAGTCGACGGCGCGTCCCTCCGGCAGCTCACCCGCGAGGTACTTCTCCAGCGCGACCAGGCCCAGTTCCCAGCCGGCGCCGGTGCCGGGGACGAACTCGCCGGGCATGTGGGAGTGGATCAGCGTGAGGATCGTCGAGTCGCCGTCGGCTTCGAGCCGGACGAGGACGTCGGTGTTCATCTCGCCGATCTCCCAGGTCAGGCCGATCTCGGACGGCCGGTCGCAGTGGACGATCTCGCCGCCCGCGTTGCCTTCGAGCTGGTAGCGGCCGCCGATCCGCAGGTCGCCGCTGATCGGCAGGAACCAGCGGACCAGGCGTTCCGGCGTGGTGATGGCGTCCCAGACGTCCTCCCGGCCGGCTTTGTAGTGCCGTTGGATGACGAGCTTGCCGTCCTCATAGCCGCGGTCGGTCATCGTCTGCCTCCTCCTGGAGCCTGCGCTCGCGCTTTCCTCGCGCCAACTCGGTCGCGAGCGCGTCGAGGTGCGGTTCCCAGAACCGCCGGAAGTGGTCGAGCCACGCGTCGATCTCCCGCAGCGGGGCCGGCGCCACGGCGTAGAGCCGTCGGGTTCCTTCGGCTCTGACCTGGACGAACCCGTTCGATCGCAACACCTTCAGGTGCTGTGAGACTGCCGACTGGGTGATCCCGAACTCGGCCTGGACGGTGGCGCCGACGTCACCTGCCGCCCGCTCACCGGTGGCGAGCAGCTCCAGGATCCGGCGGCGGACCGGGTCGCCGAGAACGTCGAACGCGTGCACGGGACGCACTGTAGTAGCTATCACTAATATTAGCCAGAGCTAAAACAAACTGCGTGACGTGGGTATCTCGCATACCGAGACAACTCCAGCCAGCCCGTAGGATTGAGCACGTGCTGGTGATTCGCCGTGACCTGGTGGACGCGATGGTGGCCCACGCGCGCCGCGACCACCCCGACGAGGCGTGCGGGGTGATCGCCGGGCCGTACGGGTCCGACCGTCCTGAACGCTTCATCGAGATGGAGAACGCCGAGAGGTCGCCCACGTTCTACCGGTTCGACGCCGCGGAGCAGCTCAAGGTGTGGCGCGAGATGGACGCCCAGGACGAGGTGCCGGTGGTCATCTACCACTCGCACACCGCCACCGAGGCGTACCCGTCGCGCACCGACATCTCGTTCGCGGGCGAGCCGGACGCCCACTACGTGCTGGTCTCGACGCGTGACCCGATCGAGCACGAGGTGCGGTCGTACCGCATCGTCGACGGTGTCGTGACCGAGGAACCCGTCAAGATCATCGAGTCCTGAGTTACGTTTCTGCGGAGGTAGAACCATCATGGCCGTCACCGTGTCGATCCCGACCATCCTGCGCACCCACACCGGGGGCGAGAAGTCGGTGTCCGCTGCCGGTACGACGCTCGCCGAGGTCATCGACGACCTGGAGAACAACCACGGCGGCCTCAAGGCCCGCCTGGTCAAGGAAGGCGCGCTGCACCGCTTCGTCAACGTCTACGTCAACGACGAGGACGTGCGCTTCGCCGGTGGCCTCACCGCCCCGGTGAAGGACGGCGACAACGTCACCATCCTCCCGGCCGTCGCGGGCGGCTGATCTTCTGATGGCCCGCTACGACTCGCTCCTGGACGCGCTCGGCGGGACACCGCTGGTGGGCCTGCCGAACCTGGCGCCGTCGGAGAACGTGCGCATCTGGGCGAAGCTGGAAGACCGCAACCCGACCGGCTCGATCAAGGACCGGCCCGCGCTGGCCATGATCGAGGCGGCGGAGCGGGACGGCATCCTGCGTCCCGGCGCGACCATCCTGGAGCCGACGTCCGGCAACACCGGTATCTCCCTGGCGATGGCCGCGAAGCTCAAGGGCTACGGCCTGGTGTGCGTGATGCCGGAGAACACCTCGACCGAGCGCAAGCAGCTGCTGCAGGCCTACGGCGCGCGGATCGTGTTCTCGCCTGCCGCCGGCGGGTCGAACCAGGCCGTCGCGACGGCCAAGGAGCTCGCCAAGCAGAACCCGGACTGGATCATGCTCTACCAGTACGGGAACCCGGCGAACGCGGAGGCGCATTTCCGCGGCACCGGCCCGGAGATCCTGAAGGACCTGCCTGAGATCACCCACTTCGTGGCCGGGCTGGGGACGACCGGCACGCTGGTCGGCGCCGGGCGGTTCCTGCGCGAGGCCAAGCCCGACGTGCAGATCATCGCCGCCGAACCGCGCTACGGCGAGCTGGTCTACGGCCTGCGGAACCTGGACGAGGGCTTCGTGCCGGAGCTGTACGACGAGTCGGTGCTGACCGGGCGGTACTCGGTCGGTTCGTACGACGCGTTGCGCCGCACCCGGCAGCTGCTGGAGTCCGAGGGGATCTTCGCCGGCATCTCGACGGGCGCGATCCTGCACGCGGCGCTGGCCGTGGCGCAGAAGGCCGAGGTGGCCGGCAAGACCGCGGACATCGTGTTCATCGTGGCCGACGCGGGCTGGAAGTACCTGTCCACCGGCGCGTACGCCGGCACTCTGGACGAGGCGGCCGCCAGGCTCGACGGCCACCTCTGGGCGTGATCCTTTACAGGGCACCCTTCCAGGCGTGATCCTCACTCATGGTGAACCCCCCAGGTGTTCATCGGCTGAAGTGCGGACCCTAGCCTGCAAGGGTGCCTTTGAGCAGCGAGTACGCGGGCGCAGTTAGCCGTTGAAGGCGACGCCCGGCAGACCAGCGCCGACGCCGGGCAGCACGAGCACCGAGCCGTTCAACTGCCGTTGCGTCAACGCCTCGTCCGACAGGCCGACGCGGGCTGACGTGACGTAGAGGTCGGTGAAGTCCTGGCCGCCGAAGCAGCACGCGGTCGGGTTGTCGACCGGCAGCTGGATCTCGCGGTCCAGTTCTCCGGCCGGGGTGTAGCGGCGGACGGCGTGCCCGCCCCACAGCGCGACCCACACGCAACCGTCGGCGTCCACGGTGAGCCCGTCCGGCCAGCCCTCGGTGTTGCCGACGTGGGTGAGCGGGCGGCGGTTCGCGACGGTGCCGGCGGCGTTGTCGAAGTCGAACACGTCGATGCGGCGGGTCGGGGTGTCGATGTAGTACATCAGCGTGCCGTCGGGGCTCCAGCCGACGCCGTTGCTCGTGTTCACCTTGTCCACCATGACCTTCGCGGCGCCCTCGCCGGTGATCCTGGCGAGCCAGCCCTCGTCGGAGGCCTGGTCGTAGCGCATCGTGCCGGCCCACAGCCGGCCCGACGGGTCGATGCCCGCGTCGTTGCCGCGCACGCCGTCGCGTGCCCAGTAGACGAGCCACGACTTGGTGCCGTCGCGGTCGACCAGCGCGATGCCGTCGCGCAGGTTGCAGACGATGCCGCCCATCGCGCGCGGCTTGGCGGCGCCGACGTGCTGGGGGAGCACGAGCACCGCGTCGTCGTCCCGCGCGGGGGCGTACCGGTGCACTTCGGACGCCAGGATGTCCACCCACAGCAAGGTGGAGCTGCTGTGGTCCCACGTCGGCCCCTCGCCGAGCTGGGCCGATGCGCGCACCGCTACTTCAATCGCCACCCGATCACTCTATGGCCACGTACTCTGAACTCGTGGACCGCACCGCCCTCGCGAAACGGGTCATCCCGCCGCACCCCGTGCTGTCGTTGCTCGTCGTGGCCGGGTTCGTCGGCTTCCTCTACCTGGTCGAGGCGTACGACGTGGCGACCGGCAGCTCGCTGGAGAACGAGGGCGTGCACCCGCGCGACTTCAGCGAGTGGGACAACCTGCTGTGGATGCCGCTGATCCACGGCGACTGGAGCCACCTCACCGGCAACGCGGTTCCGTTGCTGCTGCTGGGGTTCCTCGCGACCTCGGGTGGGCTCAAGCAGTTCTTCCAGGTCACCGCGGTCATCTGGCTGAGCTCCGCGCTGGGCGTCTGGGTGTTCGGCAGTCCCGGCAGCCACATCGGCGCGTCCGGGCTGGTGTTCGGGTTCCTCGCGTTCCTGCTGGTGCGCGGAATCTTCGCGAAGTCGTGGCTGCAGCTGCTGATCGCGGTCGGCGTGTTCGCGTTGTACGGCGCGGCTTTGTGGGGAGTGCTGCCCGGGCAGCCCGGGGTGTCGTGGGAAGGCCACCTGTTCGGCGCAATCGGTGGCGTGCTGGCCGCGTGGGGTGTGTCTCGTGACAACCGGCGCAGCACGGCACCGGCTACATTCACGGCGTGACGATCGGGATCATGGACTCGGGCGTCGGCGGCCTGACGGTCGCCCGCGCGATCATGGACCAGCTGCCGGGCGAGTCGATCCACTACATCGGCGACACGGCCAACGGTCCTTATGGGCCACTGCCGATCGCGCAGGCGCGCAAGCACGCGCTGGAGGTCTGCGACCGGCTGGTCGACGAGGGCTCGAAGATGCTGGTGATCGCGTGCAACACCGCGTCCGCCGCGTGCTTCCGCGACGCCCGTGAGCGCTACGACGTGCCGGTGGTCGAGGTGATCCTGCCGGCCGTGCGCCGTGCGGTTCGCACCACGCATTCCGGGCGCATCGGCGTGATCGCGACTCAGGGCACGATCAACTCGCACGCCTATCAGGACGCTTTTCAAGCCGCGCGCGACGTGACCGTGACCGCCGCCGCGTGTCCTCGGTTCGTGGACTTCGTCGAGCGCGGCATCACCTCGGGGCGGCAGGTGCTCGGGCTGGCGCAGGCGTACCTGGAGCCGTTGCAACGGGCTGATGTCGACACCGTGGTGCTGGGCTGCACGCACTACCCGTTGCTGACCGGCGTGATCCAGATCGTGATGGGCGAGGCCGTGACGCTGGTGTCGAGCGCCGAGGAGACGGTGAAGGACGTCGTGCGGCTGCTGACCGAACGCGACGAGTTCGCTTCCGAATCCACCACTGGCCCGCCCGTGCACCGGGTGACCTGCACCGGTCCGCCGGAGCGGTTCGCGAAGCTCGCCGCCCGGTTCCTGCCGACCTTCGAACAGTGGGGCTGATGTGCTGCTGACCGTGCTCGGCTGCTCCGGCAGCATTCCCGGACCCGGCGCGGCCGCCTCGGGTTATCTGCTGGAGGCCGACGGGTTCACGCTGGCGCTGGAGTTCGGGAACGGGGTGCTGTCGCGGTTCCAGGAGGAACGCCCGTTGTTCTCGATGGACGCGCTTGTGCTCTCGCACCTGCATCCTGATCACTGCATCGACGTGTCTTCGCTTTACGTGGCGCGGAAGTACCACCCGGTGCCGCCGTCCGGTCCGTTGCCGGTGTACGCGCCTGCTGAGGCGCCGTCTCGTTTTGTGGCCGCCTATGCGCCGAATGCAGCCGAGCGGTCGTCGTTGGACTTCAGCGACGTCTTCTCGTTCCACGGGTTGGGTTCGCGAGTCCAGATCGGACCGTTCACTGTGGACTCGGCGGTGGTCGCGCATCCTTGTGAGGCTTACGGGTTCCGGATTTCGTGCGGCGGCGTGTCGCTGGCTTACACGGGCGACAGCGGGGTTTGCGCGGCGCTGGACTCGTTGGCCGCAGGGGTCGACGTGCTGCTGAGCGAAGCGAGCTGGACGCACGCCGTGGATCGTCAGCCGGATCTGCACATGTCCGGGCGTGAGGCCGGGGAGTTGGCGGCGCGGGCCGGTGCGGGGCGGTTGCTGATCACGCACGTGCCGCCGTGGACGTCGCGTGAGGATGTGCTGGAAGAGGCGCGAGCCGCGTTCGACGGACCGGGTGAGCTGGTCGTGCAGGGCGGCCGGTACGAGGTGGGGGAGTAGCCGTGATCGAGCTGGAGAGAGTCGGCGAGCACGAGTTCGTCGCCACGAACGGGCGTGGCGCGTCCGTGCGGATCGGCCGCAAGGGGCAGGAGGGCTCGTTCAGCCCGGTCGAGCTGCTGGTGGCGGCCGCGGCGGGTTGCGCGCTGGTCACCTCGGAGACGCTGATCCTGCGTCGCACCGGCGGCGAGACGCTGACGGCGGTCGCGGACGCGGTCCAGTCCGAGAGCGGCAACGAGGTGATCTCCATCCCGGTGACGCTCTCGTACGACCTGTCCGCGGTGGACGACCCGGCGGCGCTCGAAACCGTCGTCCGGCGCGCCGTGGAGCAGTTCTGCACGGTCACGCGGACGTTGAAGCAGTCGGCAACGGCGCCCCTTCAGCTGCCGACGCCGCTCCAGACCACTTCGGACCCGCTGTGACCGGTGCGCACGGTCTGGTAGACGGTGCCGGCCGCGAGCAGGATCACCAGCACGGACACCACGACTGAGATCACCCTCCACGTCTTCGTGGTGGGTGCCTCCGCCTGCCGCTCCCGGTCCGCGAGCCTGCCAGCGACCAGCAGCGCGATGACCGCGACCCCGAACCCGAGCGCGATCGGCAGCAACGTCGTGCCGAGATCCGCGTGGGCCTGGATGGCGGGGTTGGGCCCGACCTTGTTCTCGAGCGAGGCCATGAGGTCCTCACCGGCCTGTTTGGCCACCGGGACCGCCGCGACACCGGCCAGCGTGACGCCCAGAACAGGCCACGCGTACTTCTGCCGCCAGCGCGGGACCAGCGCGATCGCGACCGAGCTGAGCGCCGCGAGGGGCAGCAGCACGACCACCGCGTGCACCAGCAACGGGTGAAGCGGAATACCGTCGATCGTCAGCATGTCTCTCCCTACGCCATGGCGCTCCGCAGGGTTCATTAGGGTAGGCCGCGTGGTGCGAAGCGACGGCCGAAATGATGACGTGTTGCGTGACATCCGGATCACGCGTGGATATCAGACCTGGCCCGCGGGCTCGGTCCTGATCGAGTTCGGGAACACCCGCGTGCTGTGCGCCGCGAGTGTCACCGAAGGTGTCCCCCGCTGGCGGCAGGGCTCCGGCCTCGGCTGGGTGACCGCCGAGTACGCGATGCTCCCGTCCGCGACGCACACCCGCAGCGACCGCGAGTCCGTGAAGGGCCGCATCGGCGGCCGCACCCACGAGATCTCACGCCTGATCGGGCGATCTTTGCGGGCGTGCATCGACCTGGCGTCGCTGGGCGAGAACACGATCGTCATCGACTGCGACGTGATCCAGGCCGACGGCGGCACCCGCACGGCCGCGGTCACCGGCGCCTATGTCGCGCTGGCCGACGCGGTCACGTGGCTGGGCGCGGCCGGCCGGCTGGCTGACCCGTCACCGCTGTCCTGCGCGGTGTCCGCCGTGTCGGTCGGTGTGGTCGACGGGCGCGTGCGGCTGGACCTGCCGTACGAGGAGGACTCGCGGGCCGAGGTCGACATGAACGTCGTCGCCACCGACGCCGGCACGCTGATCGAGGTTCAGGGCACCGGTGAGGGCGCCACCTTCGCCCGGTCCACTTTGGACCGGATGCTGGACGTGGCGTTGCAGGGCTGCGCGGAGCTGAACCGCATCCAGGCGGCCGTGCTGGCCGAGCCCTACCCCGGTGTGCTGCCGGAGCCCAAGGCGAGCCGGCGATGAAGCTCCTGCTGGCCTCGCGCAACGCGAAGAAGCTGCGCGAGCTGCAGCGCATCGTGGCTTCCGAGGGCCTGGACGGCATCGAGGTGCTGTCGCTTTCGGACGTGCCGGAGTTCCCCGAGGCGCCCGAGACCGCGCCGGACTTCGAGGGCAACGCGGTGGCGAAGGCCCGTGACGCCGCCTTGGCGACCGGGCTCGTGTCCATCGCGGACGACTCCGGGCTCGCGGTCGACGAGCTGAACGGCATGCCCGGCGTTCTGTCGGCCCGGTGGTCCGGCCGGCACGGCGACGACGAGGCCAACCTGGATTTGCTCTTGGGTCAGCTCGGCGACGTGCCGGACGAACGCCGTGGTGCGGCGTTCGTCTCGGTGGTGGCGCTCGTCGTGCCCGGCGGCGAAGAGGTCGTGGTGCGCGGCGAGTGGCGTGGCACGTTGCTGCGGGCTCGGCGCGGGACCAACGGGTTCGGTTACGACCCGATCTTCGTGCCCGAGGGGTACGAGATCACGTCTGCCGAGATGACGGCGGAGCAGAAGGACGCGGAGTCGCACCGCGGCCGCGCCCTCAAGCTCCTGGTCCCGTACCTCCGCAAACTCAGCTAGGCGGTTGATTTCCAGACGTTGGCTCTGTTGGCGTCCGCAAGTACCACCAACTCTTGATCACATCGCCGCTGACCGCACCAACCGGCCCTGGAACGGCCGTCGCGGTCGGACGTGGGCCGGGACAGCCTGTGCACGGTGCCGCTGATCACGCTGGAAGGCTCGGTACTTGCAGACGCCGTGGCCACCAGGCAGGCGTGAAGCGTGCCCTTGGAATCAACCGGCTAGGCGGTGGCGTGTGCGTGGGACGCGACAGACACCACGCACACGCCGGCCGCGATCAACGCCATGCCGGCGAGCATCGCGAGGTTCAGCGGGTCGGCGAAGAGCACGCGGCTCGTGATGGCGACGAGTGCGATGCCGGCGCCGGCCCAGATCGCGTAGGTGATGGCGACGGGCACGCCCATCCGGATCACCTGGGATTCGAGGTAGAGCGCGGTGAGGAAACCCGCGCCCAGACCGAACACGGGCCACGGTTTCGTGAAGCCGTCGGAGTACTTCAGACAAAGGGTCGCGAAAACCTCCGCGCCCACGGCGACGGCGAGCAGTATCCACTTGAGCATTGAATTTTCCCAGCACGAAATGCACGCAGCGCTAGGCGTGCGTGTTTGAGGACGAACGGACGACGGGGCCTAGAAGGCCAGGTCAACCGCCTCGCGTGGGGAAGTGGACGCGCAAGACGAAATCAGACGGGATGTCGGGGCCGCGAGGTGCCGTCAAGCGACACACGGTGTATCACCCTCACCGGAACAAGGGGCGGCATTTGTTGCACGCCCTCGCCACGACCATACCCGAAGAAGGGGCCGCCGCCGCAAGCTCAATGCGACGGCGGCCCCCGAAAGAAGTCAGGCCGGGAGTTCGCGCAGCAGCTTGGCGACGTGGCCGGTGGCGCGGACGTTGTACATGGCCTTGACGATCTTGCCGTCAGGGCCGACGAGGAACGTCGAGCGGATGACGCCCTGGACGGTGCGGCCGTAGTTCTGCTTCTCGCCGTACGCGCCCCACTCGACCAGCACGGTCTTGTCCGGGTCGCCGAGGAGCGGGAAGTTCAGGCCCTCCGCCAAGCGGAACTTGGCCAGCTTCTCCTGCTTGTCGGGCGAGATGCCGACGACCTCGTAGCCCGACGAGGCCAGCTCGCCGAGGTTGTCGCGGAAGTCGCAGGCCTGCTTGGTGCAGCCCGGCGTGCTGGCGGCCGGGTAGAAGTACACGACCACGGACTTGCCGAGGTAGTCGGACAGGGACACCGGCTTGCCCTCGCTGTCGGGCAGCGTGAAGGCGGGCGCGGTGTCTCCGGGTTCGAGACGAGTCATGCCAGCAGACTAGGCCTGGCCCTCGAAAACGGTCGCCGCGTCCTGGCCCTGGCCACCCGGCTGGACGGTCAGCCGCATCTGCACGGGCAGCTCGGAGACGGCGAAGGCGACCTGGATCTGGGTGTCGCGGCCAGGCGGGAGCTCCGCCACCGCGCCGGCGAGGCCGTTGAGGCCCTGGACCGAGTCGACCAGCTCGGCGGCCGGGGAGCCGTCGGTCGTGGCGCGCACGGACAGCTGGGACGGGCGGTACGAGGCCTTGGAGCCGTTGTAGACGGTGATCGTGAAGACCGCGGTGCGCTTGGCGGGTGGGATGGCCGTGGCCGACGGGGCCAGTGAGCGCGGGGCGGACACGACGACGGACAGGCCCGAGGCCCACACGCGCTGGGTGCCGAAAGCGGCGGCGCCGGACGCGCTCGGCGTCTCGGCTCGCTGTTCGACTGTCAGGTTCTCGTCCGGGGTGACGGCGACACCGGGGCCCGCACATCCCGCCACGGCCAGCAGCAGGCACAGGCCCGCGGCCGATTTGGCGAACTTCACGAACTCCCCTTTCCCACCCCGGCGGTGGGTGTGAACGACTCCCGTCAACTGTGACGGTGCCGAAGGGGTGGTGGGGACCGAAAAGGGGCCTTGAAGCGCACCTGGTGCCGGGCCGTGGCCGTCTCGTGATGGGCGACGTGGGCGGCGCCACAGAGTGCGCCTGCCCCACGTCGTCCTGGCGGCGAACCGCCGGGTGAAGCTAGGGAGCGCGTCGGGGGGCGTGCGCGCTCACACCGATCATCGCCCACGGTGTGTCCGGCGCTACAAGGGGAGCCGTTTATCACCCGTTCAGAGCAGCGTCAGTCGTACGAAACGTGAAGGTCACGCGTGGCCGACTCACGTATGTGCGGCTGAACGGCCCAGAGACGGCGTCCGTTCGGCCACCTCGCTGAGCAGTTCGAAGGAACGGAGGCGGTCCGAGTGCCCGTGCACGATCGTCGTCACCATCAGCTCGTCGGCGGCCGTCGACTCCATCAACTCGTCGAGCCCCGCGCGGACCGTTGAGGGGGATCCGATGATCTGGGTGGACATGCGGTCCTCGATCACCAGCTCGTCGATCTCGGTGTACGGGTAGTCCGCTGCCTCCTCTGGCGTGGACAGCGGCGCCGGACGTCCCTGGCGCAGCTGCACGAACGACAGCGCGCCCGGACCGGCGATGTACCGCGCGTGCTCGTCGGTGTCCGCGACGATCACCGACGCGCACACCATCGCGTACGGCTCGGACAGCACCTCGGACGGGCGGAAGTGCCGCCGGTACAGCTCCAGCGCGGGCAGCGTGTTCTGCGCGCTGAAGTGGTGGGCGAACGCGAACGGCAGCCCCAGCAGACCCGCGGCCTGCACGCTGTAGCCGGACGAGCCGAGCAGCCAGATCGGCGGCTTGTTGCCCGCGGCGGGCACGGCGTTGAGGTCGTTGGTGCCCTCGAAGTACTTGATGAGCTCGGTCAGCTCCTGCGGGAAGTTCTCCGCGGAGAGACCGGCTTCGGTGCGCCGCAACGCCCGTGCCGTCTTCTGGTCCGTGCCGGGCGCGCGGCCGATGCCGAGGTCGATGCGGCCGGGGTGCAGGGCTTCGAGCACGCCGAACTGCTCCGCCACGACCAGCGGCGGGTGGTTCGGCAGCATCACGCCGCCGGAGCCGACGCGGATCGTCGACGTGGCGGACGCGATGTGCTCGATCAGCACGGCGGGCACCGACGACGCGATGCCCGGCATGTTGTGGTGCTCGGCGAACCAGTAGCGGTGGTAGCCGAGACGTTCGGCCTGCTGAGCGAGTTCCCGCGAGTTCCGCAGCGCGGTCGTCGCGTCTGATCCCGAGGTGATGGGAGCGAGGTCGAGGACGGACAGCGGTATCTCACTGAGACGGCTCATACATCGATTAACACCGATACTCGGGGTTCTTCTTCCGTGACGCGGGTAACTCGTTCCGCTGAGAAGAACCGGGGCGCGCGCGTGGTTTACGTGTACGTGACGGACGTGGTGGTGATCGGCGCGGGACAGGCGGGCCTGTCCGCCTCGTACTTCCTGCGGCGGCGGGAGGTCGACCACGTCGTGCTGGACGCGAACGACGCTCCCGGCGGCGCGTGGCTGCACCGCTGGCCGAGCCTGCGGATGCGGACCGTGCACGGCATCCACGAGCTGCCCGGCATGCCTTTCGAGCAGCCCTCGCCGGACGAGCGCGCCAACGAGGCGATCCCGGACTACTTCGCCCGCTACGAACAGCTCTTCGACCTGCCGGTGATCCGCCCGGTCAACGTCACGCAGGTGCTGAACGACGGCGAACTGCTCAAGGTCGAGACCGACAACGGCGTCTGGACCACGCGGGGCCTGATCAACGCGACCGGTACCTGGCGCCGCCCGTTCTGGCCGTACTACCCAGGCCAGGAGACGTTCCGCGGCCGCCAGCTGCACACCGCCGACTACCAGGGGCCCGAGGAGTTCGCGGGTAAGCGGGTCGTGGTGGTGGGTGGCGGGGCTTCCGCGACGCAACTGCTCATGGAGCTCGCCCCGCTCGCTTCAGAGACCCGGTGGGTCACGCGGCACGAACCGGTGTGGCGCGAAGGGCCGTTCACCGAGGACTACGGCCGCTGGGTCGTCGGCATGGTCGAGGAACGCGTCCGCAAGGGACTGATCCCGCGCAGCGTCGTGAGCGTGACCGGTCTGCCGTTGAACGACCAGACGCGCGCCGCGATCGCCAGTGGTGTGCTGGACCGCAGGCTGATGTTCGACCGCATCACGCCGAACGGGGTGGAGTGGGCGTCCGGCGAGCACTTCGGCGCCGACGTCATCCTGTGGGCGACGGGATTCCGGCACGACCTCGACCACCTCGCGCCGCTGCACCTGCGTGCGCCCGGCGGTGGGATTCAGGTCGACGGCACTCGCGTCGTCTCAGACCCGCGCATCCACCTCGTGGGCTACGGGCCGTCGGCGAGCACGATCGGCGCTAACCGCGCTGGTCGGAGTGCTGTTCGCGAGCTGATGAAGCACCTCGACGCCCAGAAAGTCGCATGATCACGAAGATCACGAGCGCGACGACTGCCAGCCCGAGCACGACCTTCGAGGCGATGCCGACGTACTGCTCGACCAGGTGCCAGTTGTCGCCCAGCAGGTAGCCCGCGAGGATCAACGCCGTGTTCCACAACAGGCTGCCGGCCGCTGTGCAGGCGAGGAACGGCACGAGCCGCATGCGTTCCACTCCGGCCGGGATGGAGATCAGGCTGCGGAACACCGGGATCATCCGGCCGAAGAACACCGTGCGGTAGCCGTTGCGCAGGAACCACGCCTCGGTCCTGTCCACATCGGACACCCGGACGAGCGGCATGCGGGCGGCGATGCGGCGCACCCGGTCGCGGCCCAGCAGAGCGCCGATCCAGTACAGGACCAGGGCTCCGGCCACCGAACCGGACGTGGTCCAGAGAATGGCGTCGAACAGCGACATCTTGCCCTGCGCGGCGGTGAAACCGGCCAGTGGCAGGAAAACCTCGCTGGGCAGCGGCGGGAACAGGTTCTCCAGCGCGATCGCCAAAGCCGCTCCGGGTGCGCCGGCCGTGTGCATCAGGTCGGTGACCCGGTCGACCAAGTTCATGCAATCCAAGTTACGTGGAGGCCGAGGTGAGCGATCCTGCCTCGACCTCCACACGAGACCCCGGGCTAGGCGCAGCGAATCCTCGCGTCGCCCCAAGAAGCGTGATCGTTCTGCGTGCCGTCGCCGCCGTCGAGAACGCGCAGGGTGAGTGTGCTCACGCCGGTCACGTCCACGGCCAGGTCGCGGACAGGGCTGCGCACGCCGAGCACCCCGGTGTCGGCCAGGACCTTGCCGTCACCGATCACCTGGAACGACACCGTGCCGCCGGCCTTCTGGCGAGCGACGTCCAGACCGGCCTCGTCGTCGACACCGACCGAAGCCGCGAAAGCCGAGCAGGAGCCCAGCGCGTAGGTGATCTCGGACGACGCGTGCGTGCCGAGTCCCTTGCCGAACGTCGTGCGGCGGATGGCGATGCCACGGCCGTCACCGGCGGCGGCATTGCCGTTGGAGATGTCCTTCTCGACCGGACCGTCACCACCGACAGCGGACACCCACGGCCGGTCGGACATGTACGACCAGCCATCGGACAACGGCTTCACCAGATGCACGCGGGCGGTCTTCTCGGACTCCACTCCGCCGTTGAACGAAGCCACCACAGGGATGTCGAAGTAGCCGTAGGACGTGGGCTGAGCGGGCGGCACGACCGTCCACGAGCCCGACAATGCCTGCCCCGGACGAACGTTGCGCGCCTTGACCGGTTCGCCCTGCACAGACCACCCGGCCGGAACGTGCGGAGCCAGCGTCACGCCCCGCACGTCCTGCTTCGTGGTGAAGAGCCCGGTCACCTTGAAGCCGTTGGACGCCGTGGACACCGAAGTCGAAGGCACCGCGGAAACCGGCCGCTCACACGTCCGGGACCCGGCCCGGCAAGCGATTGCGGCGAAACCACCGTTGGCAGCCACGTCCAACGTCAGCACGTCTCCGGAACGCACGGTCCGAGACTCGCGCACGAGCCCGGCAGGACCGTCGCGGGTGATCTCCACCAGCCAGCGCCCGGACGGCAGCGAGAACGGCACCTGGACCGTCCGCGCGGCCCCGGCGTAGCCGCCGCCGATGAACCACCGATCACCAGACCGGCGCGCGAACACCGAGTGGTCGCCAGGCCGGCCGGACAGCAGCCGGGTCTCGTCCCACGCCGTCGGCACCTGGTCGATGAAGCGCTCGGCGGCAGGCCGCGCCGCGTAGTCCTCCGGCTTGCCGGCCAGGTTCGCGAGGCCCGACTCGTAGATCACGGTCAGCGCCAGCTCGTGCGCGTCGGACGTGACGCGCGAGGGACGGTGCCAAGCCAGCGGCGTGTAGTCCATGCCACCGACGACGTTGCGCGTGAACGGAAGCGAAGTCATGTGCGTCCCAGTGAGACCCGAGGACTTCTCCCCACCGTGCACGGCTTCCATCGTCATGACCTGCGGCCAGGTGCGCTGCAGACCGTGCGGGATCGTCGAACCGTGGAAGTTGACCAGCAGGTGGTGCTGGGCGGTCTCCGCGAGAATCCGGTCGTACCAGCGGTACCGGTCCTGGCCGTCGGAGTCCATGAAGTCGATCTTCACGCCCGCGATGCCCCACTTCTCGAACAGCGCCAGGCGGGCCGCGCTCTCAGCGGGCGTGTCGAGCTCGTCGTAGTGGATCCACAGATGGATCTTCACACCTCGTGCGGCGGCATACGACACGAGCTGGGGAATCCACGAGGTCTGCTCCCACGACGGGTCGTAGTCCCAGTTCGGGTCGAAGTACCAGCCCGCGTCGACCAGCGCGTACGGCCAGCCGTGCTGCGCCGCGTAGTCCACGTACTGCTTCTGCATCGCCAGGCTCTGGCCCGCCTCACGACCGCCCGCGAGCCAGCTCCAGAACACCTTGCCGGGCTCGATCCACGACGTGTCGCGCACACGGGAAGCAGGCGCGAGGTCGTCCACCAGAGTCGACTCCGACACGTCCGCGAGCGTTCCGATGATCGCCGTGCGCCACTGCGACTGCCAGGGCCCGTCGACGAGCACCTTCTCGTCCCAGTACTTGATCGAATACACACCCGAACCGGCGGTGTGCACGAGGTGGGCACCCGAGTGCCGTCCGTCCACAGAGGACTCGGTGAGCAGCGAGTAGACGCCCTGGTTCTCGAACAGGGCCGGGTGCAGGTATTCGGCGGACTCGGCCGTGGCCGCGTTGGTCTGCACGAACGGGTTCTCGTAGTCACGCCGGTACTTCGCGATCCACGCGGTCGCGGCGGCAGGCACGACGAACGCCGACGTCTCGCGCAGCACGTTGCCCAGCCCGGCGGGCAGCTCGTAGCGGTACGCGACGCCGTCCGCCGCGGTCCGCACGACAAGATCCAGACGAGCGGCGCCTTCGAACGTGTAGCGCTCCTCCTTGTGCGACACACTGCGCTGCCGTTGCTTGCCCGACGACGCCGTGTAGTGCTCGAAGACCCGTCGTTCGGACCGGCCGACCAACTTCAGTCCACCAGAAAGATCCGCTCTTTCCGTCACGACGCCCAGCGGGCTCGGCTCCAGCACGGTCGTGTCGCCACGGGTCACCGAGAGCGTCGGCACGCCGTTCGACAGCTGCACGACAGCCTTCGGCCAGACGCCGGTTGCCGCTGGTTCTGCTGCTGCTGCAGGGGTTGCGACGCTCGCTGCCAGTGTGACGAACAGTGCTCCAGCCGCGCGCCAGCGCACGGGGATCAACCGCATGTCCAGTCCTCCCAGAACCTCGGTCGCGGCGGCGACAGATCCGATGTATACGCGTTGATGGGCCATTGGTCCACAACATCCCGGGAAAGGCCTTTCCGCCCTGTAATCGTTTGACTACGATGCGTTCGATGGCCGAACAGGTGGGAACGTGTGCGACCTGCGGCGCCGCGACCGCCACCTCCCGGCGCAGACACGCGCGGTACTGCTCGAACGCCTGCCGTCAGCGGGCTTACCGGCAGCGCGCCAACGAACCCGTGACGGCGCTGGACAGCTTCATCGGCCGGGCCGGCGAACTGGACCGGCTCGCGGCGTTCACGGACGCCCGCGTGCTCACGCTCGTAGGGCCGGCCGGAGTCGGGAAGACCAGGCTGGCCAAGGAGTTCACCCGCGGCGAGGCCGAATGGGTCGAGCTCTCCTCGGTTTCCGGGCAGGTGGCGCGCGCGTGCGCGACGGCGCTGGGCATCGGCGAGGTCACCCGCGAACCCGTGCTGAGCACCCTCGTGCACGCGCTGGCGAGCCGGACGATGGTGCTGGTGCTGGACAACTGCGAGCACGTCGCCGCGGAGTGCGCGGCGCTGCTGGAGCCGTTGCTGCTCGGCTGCCCCGGAATCCGGGTGATCGCGACGAGCCGGGAACCGCTGCGGGTGCCGGGCGAGGTGTTGTTCGCGGTGCCGCCGTTGCCGATCACGTGCGCGGTGGAGCTGTTCGCCGACCGCGCGCAAGCCAACCAGCTCGGCTTGAAGTTCGACGACGCGCAGGCGTTGCAGACGTTGTGCGCCCGGCTGGACCGCCTTCCGCTCGCCATCGAGCTCGCCGCGCGACTCGTGACGGTGCTGCCGGTGCCAGAGCTACTGGTGCGCCTGGACGACCGGCTGGAGCTGCTCAACCGAGGCAACCGCACGGCCGCCGAACGTCACCAGAGCCTGCGCGCCGCGATCGAGTGGAGCTACGACCATCTCAGCGCCGACGAGCAGCACGCGTTCCGGTGCCTCTCGCTGTTCCCCGGCGGCTTCGGGCTCGACGTGGCGGTGGCGGCGTGCGACCTGCCCGCGGATCGGGTGCTGTCGCTGCTGTCGTCGCTCGTGGCCAAGTCGCTGCTGACGTTCTGCGGCGCGGGCCGGTTCGAGCAGCTGGAGTCGGTTCGGTTGTACGGCAGGGAAAAACTCGCTGAACAGTCGGATGTGGTGCTCGCCGGGGTGGTGCGCTGGTTCGCCGAACGCTGGGTGCGGTTCAGCTCGCCGGTCTTCACGACCCCCGAGGTCGTCGACCCGTTGATCACCGAGTGCGGCAACCTGCGGTGCGCGGTCGACTGGGCTGCCCGGGCCGGCGATCCGAGCTACCTGAAGCTGGCCACGATGCTGTCGGTCGCGTGGCGCGACCAGGGACAGGTGTCGCAGGGACGGTCGCTGTTGGAGGCGGCGGTGTGCGCGGCGGAGGCGGACCCGGCGGTGCGGTGCCTCGCCTTGTGCCACCTGGCTTACCTCGCGGGCACCGAGTCGAACGACGGCATGCGGTGGGCCGAGCAGGCCGTCGCGCTCGGGCGTGAGCTGGGGGAGCCGGTGCCGCTCGCCCAGGCCCTGAACGCCCTGGCCGGAGAGCATGTCCGGGCGGATCGCCACGGCGAGGCCCGCAAGTACTACGAGGAGGCCATCTCGCTGCTCGCGCCGACCGCCGACCCGCTGGATCTCGCGATCATCGAGCACAACCTGGCGTGGGCGGCGTTGGGCGCGGGCGACGCCGAGTTCGCGGACGGACTGATCGCCGACGTGCTGCCCGTGTACCGGCGGCTGGCCTCACCGCGGCGGTTGTCGGTCTTCCTGCACACGGTCGGGGTGCGTGCGCTGCAACGCGATCAGCTCGCGGTGGCCGCGGAGTCGTTCCTGGAGTCGCTGCGGTCGTGGCACACCGGGTTCTGGGTGGCGGACGTGCTGGAGGGGCTGGCGTTGATCGCGTACCGGCGTGGTGACCCGCGCCGGGCGTTGCGGCTCGTCGGTGCGGCCTCGTGCCTGCGGGAAGGAGCCTTCGCGGCCGACCTGGTGTGGCACGCGGACGTCATCGAGGTCGTGCGGGCGTCACGGGTGGCGTTGCGCGGTGCGGACACGTGCCTCGCCGAGGGCCGGGAGATGACCCGCGAGCAGGCCGTGGCCTACGCGCTGGCGGACGAGCCTCCCGTGCTGAGTGATCGCGAGCGGCAGGTCGCGGTGCTGGTCGCGGCCGGTCAGACCAACGTGGGCATCGGGGCCGAGCTGCGGATCTCGCAGCGGATGGTGGAGACGCACCTGCAACGGGTGCGGCAGAAGCTCGACCTGACGACACGGGCGCAGATCGCGGCTTGGGCGGCAAGCCACGGGTGAACCGAGGCGCACCTCGAGCGAATCGCCGGGGGCGCGCAGAGGCGGGCATGACGCTAAACGCGCGGACCGTCTGCGGGGGTCCGGGGGCGCAGCCCGCCGGGTGGGGTGTGGGGGCTTGGCCCCCACAAACACGACGAGATGGCCTGGTGAGCGCGTTCCGCGAACAAGGGTTACCCACCATCGAGTGAGGTCGGGGGGACTCGAACCCCCACTGGCTGGGACCTAAACCCAGTGCCTCTGCCAATTGGGCTACGACCCCTCACGTGGAAGCCTATAGCCCTGCCATGTACTCGCTCTCCCGGGTCGCACGTGGGTCGCTCGATGCCGGGCCACCGACCGTCCACTACGGTTGGCCCGAGAACCGCTGCTAGGAGGACATGTGGCCCGCGATCCCGACACCATCCAGCGCGAGATCGAGCAGGCTCGCACCGCGCTGGCCGCCACCCTGGACGAGCTCAGCGAGCGGGCGAACCCGCAGAAGCTCGTCGAGCAGGGCAAGTCGTCCGTGCTCGACGTGCTGAGCCAGCCCAAGGTCAAGTACACCCTGATCGCCGTCGGCGCCGTGGTGGGCTTCGCGCTGGTCCGCAAGCTCTTCCGTTAAGAGACTCGCACCAACGGTAAGAGGACCTGCTCGACGACCTTCTCCACGAACGGCTCGTCGAGCGGGTCGCCGGTGAGCATCAGCCGGTAGATCAACGCCGCGCCCGCGATCTCGACGGCCATGCCGCGCGGGGCGTCTGCCTTCAGCTCGCCCCGTTCGGCGGCGCGGTCGAGGATCCCGCGCAGGACGTCGCGCTGCGAGATCAGGAACGTCTCCCGGAACGCCGTCGCCAGCTCGGGCTCGTGCGGCAGCTCGCCGACGAGTGCCTGGGCGGCCTTGCCGATCGGTCCGGACAGGAACGCGGCGAACGACGAGAGGAACTCGCGCAGGTCGCCTGCCAGTGAGCCGGTGTCCGGTGCCGCGAGGTTCTGCGTGGCGAGCTGGGTGCACGTGTCGATCACGAGATCGAGCTTCGACTCCCACCGCCGGTAGATCGTGGCTTTGCCCGCCCTCGCGCGTGCTGCCACGGCGTCCATGGTGAGGGCCCGGTATCCGACCTCTGCCATCACCTCGAGCGCTGCCTGACGTAATGCGTCGTCCCTGCTGGCGTCGCGAGGACGGCCCCGCTGGGGGACCCTGCCCTCGTTGAACGCCGCTGTCGACACGGCCATGCCACCTCCCAATAGCAAGGGCACGGCTCGTGCGACTTCTCCCCGCCCCTTTGGCGGGACATCCTAGGCGTCCTGCCCATCTCAGAGGAGCAACAGCACCCGGTTGTTGCTTCGTGTTGCGTGTAGTGGGGTCTTGCGCGATGTGACCCAGAACTCCTACCTTTCCCGTTGTCTGGACCAGGCTGCACCGCCGCGCAGCAAGACGTGAGGGTTCGTCATGCGCGGACGAGGAGTGGGCAATGGTCTTGGGTAGGCGGGGTTTTCTAGGTGGAACCACAGCGGCGGTACTGCTCGCCCAGACGGGTGTAGCGACCGGAAAAGAGACCGTGTCCTCGGATGTCTTCGACTGCGACGGCATGTCGGAGCGTGACTGGGAAAAGTTCATCGGGGCGCAGGATCTCGTTTGGCAGAAGCCGCCGACCCAGTACGGGCAGGCGCCGTTCCTCGGTGACGGCCGGCTCGGCAGCGTCGTGTACGCGGAGGGCAACACCGTCCGCTTCACCGTGCAGCACGCGGATGTGCAGGACCACCGCACCACCGGCGGCAGCCAGTTCGGCGTGTGCAGACTCCCGGTCGGCAACCTCAAGCTGACCGCTCTCGGTGTCGTCTCCGCCGTCGACTGGCGGCTGGACCTGTGGAACGCCGAGCTGCGTGGAACCGTGACCACGTCGTTGGGCGTGATCTCGTTCATCGCCTACGTCCACTCCACCCGCTCGGTGCTGTCGTTGCAGGTCACGGCGTCCGGCGAGGAGAAGCCGGTGCTGGAGTTCGTGCCGTCCAAGGCGATTCCGCCGCGCGCGGACTTCAACCCGCTGCCGGACGGGTACGTGTTCAACCCCGACCCCGTGACGAAAACCGACGGCCGCGAGACGTTGGTGACGCAGGCCCTGAACGCGGGTGGTCAGACGGCAACCGCTTTCCGTCTCAGCACGACCGGACGCACGCAGCGGCTCCTGCTGTCGGTCGCGCACACCCATCCCGAGGTGGCCGCGGACAAGATCGTCCTGAAGGCCGTGCGCGAGGCCGCGGTGCTCGGCGGGCTGCTGACCCGGTCGCATCGCAAGTGGTGGAACGCCTTCTACCAGAAGAGCTTCCTGTCATTCGGCGAGCAGCGGCTGCAGTCGTTCTACTGGATCCAGCTCTACAAGGTCGCGTCCGGTTCGCGGGCCGGCAGCCCGGTGATGGCGACGACCGGGCCGTGGCTCGAGAAGACGCCGTGGGCCGCCGCGTGGTGGAACCTCAACGTCCAGCTGGAGTACTGGCTGATCCACGGCTCCGGCCACCTGGAGCTGGACTCGATCACGTCGACGCTGAAGAACAACCAGGAGCAGCTCGCCCTCAACGTCAAGGAGCCGTACCGCAACGACTCGGCCGGTGTCGGGCGCAGCACCGACGCGTCGACGTCGAACGCGGGGACGCTGTACGAGCCGGGCACGGGCGGCACCGGGGTCAAGGAGCTCGGCAACCTCACCTGGGCGCTGCACAACGTCTGGCTGTCGTACCGGCACAGCATGGACGTGCGGATCCTCGCCGACGTCGTGTTCCCGTTGCTGCGGCGGTCGATCAACTACTACCTGCACTTCCTGAAGAAGGGCAACGACGGCAAGCTGCACCTCGACGTCACGACCTCGCCGGAGTACGGCGACGCGCCGGACTGCAACTACGACCTGCAGCTGATCAGGTGGGGTGCGCAGACGCTGATCGACTCGGCGAAGCTGCTCAAGATCAACGACCCGCTGGAGCCGAAGTGGCAGGAGGTTCTGCGAGACCTCACGCCGTACCCGGTGAACGAGAACGGGTTCATGATCGGCGCCGGAGTGCCGTTCGCGGTGTCGCACCGGCACTTCTCGCACCTGCTGGCGACGTTCCCGCTGATGACGGTGAACTGGGAGCAGCCGGAGAACCGCGAGCTGATCGAGAAGTCGTTGCACCACTGGATGTCGCTGGAGCCCGCGCACCGCGGTTACAGCTACTCCGGGTCCGGCTCGATCGCCGCGCGCATGTTCCGCGGCGACGAGGCCTACGGGTACTTCGTGAAGATGTTCGACACCACGAAGCGCTACCCGGTGCTGGAGAACACCATGTACACCGAGGCCGGTCCCGTGGTGGAGACGCCGTTGTCCGGTGCGCAGACCATCCACGACTTCGTGTGCCAGAGCTGGGGTGGCGTGATCCGGGTGTTCCCGGCCGTGCCGTCCGTGTGGCCGGACGTCGTGATCGCCGACCACTCCTGCGAGGGCGGGTTCTCGGTGACCGCTCGCCGTTCTGGTGGCAAAACACAGTTCGTGCTCGTCCGCAGCCGCGCGAGTGAGCCTTTGGTGCTGAGGCACGGAATCGACGGCCCGGTGTCCGTGGTGACGCCTGGCGGTCGTCCGGTCCGGTACCACGACCGCGGTGACGGGACGTTCGAGATCCCGTTGCGCCGCGGTCAGGAAGTCCTGGTGCATCCCAGGGGCCGCCGCCCCGACCTGGCCGTTCGGCCGGTCAGCATCACGATCCCGGGCAAGTCCTGGGGTCTGCCAGCGTGACCCCCTCGAGAGGAATTTCCATGCGCACTCTCGCCCTGGCTGCACTGACCACAATGGTCAGTGCGGTCCTGGTCGCCCCTGCCGCACAAGCGTTGCCGGACGGCTTGGCGCTGACCCCGCCGATGGGCTTCAACAACTGGAACACCACCGCGTGCCGCGCGGAGTTCAACGAGGCGATGGTCAAGGGCATCGCCGACATCTTCGTGAACAAGGGCCTGAAGGACGCGGGCTACGAGTACGTCAACATCGACGACTGCTGGGCCGAGAAGACCCGTGACTCGGCCGGCAAGCTCGTGCCGAACAAGACGCGGTTCCCCAACGGCATCAAGGCAGTCGCGGACTACGTGCACTCGAAGGGCCTGAAGTTCGGCATCTACACCTCGGCTGGAACCAAGACCTGCAACAAGGACAACGGTTTTCCCGGCGGCCTGAACCACGAGGAGTCCGACGCCCAGCAGTTCGCGTCGTGGGGTGTCGACTACCTGAAGTACGACAACTGCAACAACGGCGGTGTCGACGCCAAACAGCGCTACCGCAAGATGCGCGACGCGTTGAAGAAGACCGGGCGTCCGATCGTGTTCTCGTTGTGCGAGTGGGGCCAGAACAAGCCGTGGGAGTGGGCCTCCGACACGGGGCACCTGTGGCGGACGACCGGTGACATCAACGACACCTGGCCGCGCACGATGGACATCTACGAGAAGAACGTCGTGCTTGATCAGTACGCCGGTCCGGGCCACTGGAACGACCCCGACATGCTTGAGGTCGGCAACGGCAAGATGAGCGCCACCCAGTACCGCAGCCACTTCTCGCTGTGGTCGATCATGGCCGCGCCGCTGCTGATCGGGTCGGATCTGCGCAAGGTTTCCGCGGACACGTTCACGATCCTGGAGAACAAGGACCTCATCGCGGTCGACCAGGACAAGCTCGGCAAGCAGGGCAAGCGGATTCGCACGACCGGCAAGACCGGTGTCGACGTGATCGTGAAGCCGCTGGCCAACGGTGACAAGGCCGTGGCGCTGTTCAACAAGTCCGCGTCCACCCAGACGATCTCGACCTCCCTGTCCGAGATCGGCATGTCCGGACCGGCCACGCTGAAGGACCTCTGGACCAAGTCCACGCGCACCACGACCGGCGCGATCTCCGCGTCCGTGCCGTCGCTCGCCACCGTGATCTACCGGGTCTCCAAGGGCGACAGCGGCCCGCGCCCGACCCCGCCCGCCGGCACGACCGACCTCTCCGCGTTCGAGGCGACCTCGTCCACGAACGGCTGGGGCCCGGTCGAGATCGACAAGTCGGTCGGCAACCAGGCCGCCGGTGACGGCAAGACCCTGACGATCAACGGTGCCACGCACAGCAAGGGCTTCGGCGCGCACGCGGCCTCGACGATCGAGTTCTACCTCGGCCGCAAGTGCTCGTCGCTGACCGTCGACGTCGGCATCGACGACGAGGTGGGCGCGGGCAAGGGATCGGTGGTCTTCCAGGTCTTCGCGGACGCCACCTTGGTCGCCGACTCGGGGGCGCTGACCGCGGACAGCCCGGCGAAGAAGCTCACCGCGTCACTCACCGACGCCGAGAACCTGCGGCTGGTGCTGACCGACGGCGGCGACAACATCAACTCCGACCACGGTGACTGGGCGACCCCGCGCATCACCTGTTCGTAGTGTCTTGTGGACAGCCCGTGACCTGCTGTAACGCAGGTCACGGGCTGTTCTATATCTCGGGCATGAAAGCAACTCGGCTCCTCCCTGCCCTCGCGGCCGCCGCCGCGCTGGTGCTCGCTCCCGGCCTGGGGCTCGCCGACCCCGGGAACGGCCACGGGAACGGGATCACGAACAACCCGAACGTTCCACCGGGACAGCCGGCGCAGGACACCTCCGCGCCCCAGCCGCCGTCCAACGCGGACTTCAGCGGTAACGGCGCGAACGTGAACGGCCCGTACGACTCGACGCGCGACGGCTCGCCGTCGTTGAACGGCAACGGTGGCGGTGAGGCGGTCGGCAAGCCTTGCGCCGGTTGCGTGGGCAAGGCCGACAACAAGAACCCGCCCGGCCAGCAGCCAGGCGGCTCGGACGCCAACGCCGGATACGAGTGCGACACCAACCACGGCGTGGGCCGCTCGAACCCGGCGCACACGGGCTGCAAGCCGGGCGAGACTCCGCCTTCGACGACTCCGGAGACCCCGCCGCCGACCAAGACCGAGGTTCCGCCGCCACCGCCGGGTGGAGGCGCACCGCAGGCACCGGCGCCGCAGGCAGCTGCTCAGGCCGACGAGCTCGCGTTCACCGGCTTCGACGTGCTGCCGTTCGCTGTTGGTGGCCTCGCCTTGGTGGGTGCGGGCGTGGTCATGACGCGGCGGTCCCGCCGGACCTGACGCGGGCCATGGCGAGCTGGGTCATGTACCGCTTGGTGACCCGGCCGCCGTAGCGCGTGGCGATCAGTTGCCTGATGTCCGCGATGAGCTCGTCTCGCGTCGGCAGGGCGATGTGGTTCGAGTACGTGAGAAGCAGGTCGGCGTACGCCTCGGTGTCGTAGACCTGCTCCCACTCGTACCGGAAGAACTCGGGTTCCTCGAAGAGGTCGCTCTCGTCGAACTCGTGAGGGATGTCGTCCGCTCGCGACAGCCTCAGGTTCGGCGGGGTGGCCGGATCCCAGCGCTCGTAGCACTCCTGAACGTCCACGAAGAACTGCGCCGTGCCGCCCGCGATGTGGTGCGTCGAGATCACTGCCAGCGTCCCGCCCGGCTTCAACGCGGCCGCGCACCGGTCCATGCGGGTGCGCGGGTCGAGCCAGTGGAACGCCGTCGCCGACACCACGAGGTCGAACGGGTCCGGCAGCGGCCACTCGTCGAAGTTCGCGACGATCACCTGTGCGTCAGGCGCGTGCTGACGGGCGACGGCGGCCAGTTCCGGGCTCAGCTCGACCGCCGTCACCTCGCCGATGCGGGTCAGCGGCAGCGTGGCCTGGCCGGTTCCAGGGCCGATCTCCAGGATGCGCGGGCCGCTGAGGTGGAAGAACAGTTCGGCAGGGTAGGTGGGACGGGCCCGGTGGTAGCGGGCCGCGTCCTCACCGAACGTGGTGCGCAAACGCTCGCGGTCGGTCACCCGCCGAATTCAAGCGAGCGCGACGGCAGCGCGTCCAAGCCTTTTCGGGCGAAGTCGGTCCACACCTGACGCACGGTCTTCGCCACGTCGGCGTCCGGTTCCTGGCCCGCCAGCATGCCCGCGCCCGTCCACCCGGCCGGGTCGAACAGGAACGGCAGCTCCATGCAGTGGCACGCCCCCAGTGGCGCGCCCTCGGGCCTGAACTTGAAGTTGTAGGTGGCGGCCTGCCCACCGGCTGCGATGAAGTCCTCCGCGAACTGGCGGGAAGGACCGGCGAACACGAGCTCGGTCACGGTCTCCCAGATCTCCGGGTTGTCCGCGACGTAAGGGCTGCCGTCGTCGGCCGTGTGCCCGATGAGCAGCTCGAAACGGGACGCCACCGAGGCGAGGTCGACGTCGTCCAGGACAGGCCCGAACGGCATGCCGCCGGCCGGCGCGAACCGTGCCACTGTCGCCGGGACCTGCTGCTGCACGGCCAGCACGTCTTCCACGGGCGTCGTCGCTTCGACGGAGATGAACGAACGCAGCGCCGCGGTCATCTCGGCGCGTTCCGGGCCGCGCGCTCCGAGAGGCGCGCTCTGCATGATCGCGCGGTGGAACAGGGGTTCGTCAGCGGTGAGCATCAGCGCGTAGACCGAGTCGGCGCCCGCGGACTGGCCGAACGCGGTCACGTTGGAAGGATCGCCACCGAACGACGAGATGTTGTCGCGCACCCACCGCAACGCCACGCGCTGGTCCTGCAGGCCGAGGTTGTCGCGCAGGTACCCGAAGACGCCGAGCCGGTAGCTCACGCTGACGACCACCACGCCCAGCGAAGCCAGCTGCGTGGCGTCGTACTTCGCTGACTCACCGCTGCCGGTCACGTAGGCGCCGCCGTGGAACCAGACCATCACGGGCAGTCCGGCGGCGTCGGCAGGGGCGGTGACGGAGAGCACCTGGCAGTTCTCGTCGAACGTCAGGCCCTCGACCGAGTTGCCGACCACCCCGATGAGCGAAGACGGCGGCTGTGGACAGGCGGGGCCGCGTTCGAGCGAGCGCGTGCCGTCCCATTCGACCGGTGTGGGCGCTTCGAACCGGGATGCGGTCGCATAACGGACACCGCGCACGACGTTGATCAGCACGTTCTCGATCGTATGCGTGCCTACGGATGCGCGCGTAACCAATTCCACAGCGTCTCGATTCGGCGGGAAGACGGGGACAGGAGGACCATGTAACGGTTGAGAAACGAGACCTGAGGAGGCGCCCGGTGCGGGCTACGACGATCTACGGCACCCGTGACATCCGAGTCGAGGAGGTGCCGGACGCGTCCATCAAGGACGCGAC
>NZ_JBEXPJ010000105.1:0-30780 GCF_040611995.1 Lentzea sp. NPDC006480 | reverse complement strand
CGCGAGGATCGCTGCGGCCTGGTTCGCGATCATCGGCAACGCGGGCTGCGGGATCTTGCCGTACCTGCTGTGCCACCGCTCGTTCGGCCCGTCGCCGTACAGCCACCTCGCCGGATGAGGACAAGGCGCACGCCAATTCCGTGAATTTTCTCCGGCGCGAATTGGCGACACTGCTGTCCAGTGGTGGACATTAGTGTCCGAAACACCGCTGAGCTGGCTTTTCAAGACGGTCACAAATGGGAGTTACCCGCACCGTTGTCGCCCCGTTACCATTCGGCTCGGCGCGTCCGCACTGCCCGGCGGATCTGCGCCTGAACTGCGACGACGTACACCAAAGCCCCTCGAAAGTGGTTTTGCGAGCGAGGTAGGAGCGTGATTCTCCTGAGGTGCCCTGTGCACAGCACAGCCGACGAATTCAGCAGAACTCACGGGTCCGCCGCCCGGGAGGTGCGATGAAGGAGAGTTTCCTGCACCAGGGCTGCATCTACGGCAGCGACGCCGAGTTCCTCGCGATGGCCGTCCCGTTCGTGCAGGACGGGCTCCGCCGGGGTGAACCGGTGCTGGTGGCCACCACGCGACCGAACCTGGAACTGCTGCACGACGTGATCGGGCCCGACGCCGACGGCGTCGAGTACACCGATCACGACCATCTCGGCCGCAGGCCTCCGCAACGCGCGACTGCCATCCACCGCTACTGGACCAGCCGTCAGCCCGCCGGGACCGTGCGCGTTCTCGCCGAGCCCGAGTGGACGGGCAGGTCGAGCCGCGAGATCACGGACTGGCAGCGGATGGAGTCGGCGCTCAACGTCGTGCTGGCCGACACCCGGATCTGGATGATCTGCCCGTACGACAGCAGGGCCGTCCGGCCCGACATCATCGAGAACGCCCGGCGCACCCATCCGGAATGCGTGGTGGGACACCGGGCCGAGCCCTCGTCGCAGTTCGTCGCACCGGAGGAGTTCGCCAGATCACGAGTCCCGCAGGCGGGCGTCGCCGCAGATCTCTTCCGCTTCGAGGGCGAGCTGGCGGCCGTGCGGCGGTACGTGCTGAAGAAGGCCACCGCGCTGCTGAAGTCCGACGACGACGCCGTGGGCATGTTCGGCATCGCGATCGGCGAGGCCGTCTCCTACCTGGCCAGGCAGGGGGTGGACCGGGCGGCGGTGTGGGTCCGGCCGGCCGCCGGCCGGGTGGTGTGCACGCTGCACAGCGACACACCGCTCGACCACGTCCACCCGTTCGTCGGCTACCGGCCACCCGGTTTCGCCGAACAGCCCGGTGACGGGCTCTGGCTGACCAACCAGATCTGCGAGTGGCTCGACATCACCTCCGACGCGTCCGGCTGCACGATCGAGCTGGCCATGCCGGGACGACAGGCCGCCGACGACCTGCGCCGGGCGGAGAGGTCCCGGCTGTCCTTCGGCCGCTGAGCTATGCCCAGTCGCGCAGCTGCCCGCACCAGGCACCGACACCCGCGCCGGTGGACGCGGACAGCGGCAGGACCTCGGCTCGCTGGTTCACCTGACGCAGGTGCCCGGCGAAGGTGTCCACCGCGAAGTCCAGGTGCGGCGCCAGGTCGACCTTGTTGAGCACGACGAGGTCCGCCGTGCCGAACATGTGCGGGTACTTCAGCGGTTTGTCCGCGCCCTCGGTGACCGACATGATCACCACGCGGTAGGACTCGCCCAGGTCGAACAGCGCCGGGCACACGAGGTTGCCGACGTTCTCCACGAACACCACCGACCGGCGAGGCGGGTCCAGCTCCCGCAACGCGCGCGCGAGCATCGAGGCGTCCAGGTGGCAGCCCGCGCCGGTGTTGACCTGCACCGCGCGGCAGCCCGTCGCGCGGATCCGCTCGGCGTCGATCGCGGTCTCCTGGTCACCTTCGACCACGGAGACCACCGGCTCGCCGCCGAGCCCGCGGATCGTGCGTTCGAGCAACGTCGTCTTGCCCGCGCCCGGCGAGCTCATCAGGTTCACCGCGAGCACCTGGCGTTCGGCGAGCCACTCGCGGTTGCGCCGCGCGAGGTCGTCGTTGCGGGCCAGCACTCGCTGTTCCAGCTCCACGGTCACGCTCGAGCACCCGCAGGTCCCGCACATTCCGGACTCACCTCCACCGACTTGATTCGCAGTTCCCCGCCGGACAACACATCCGCGTGCGCACTGCCGCACGCCGGGCACAACAGGATCAGGTGGTCGGCGCCGAACTCCCCGCCGCAGTCCCGGCAGCGGGCACTCCCCGGCGGCTCGTCCACGACGAGCGTCGCGCCCTCGACGGTCGTGCCCTCCGCGACCAGGTCGAAGCAGAACCGCACCGCGTCCGCCAGCACCCCGGACAGCACGCCGATCTCCAGCCGCACCAGGCGGATCCGGGCCTCACCCGTCTTCTCGGTGATCGCGGCGATGATCGCCTGCGTGACGGCCACCTCGTGCATTCAGCAGATCCTCGGCAGCGGGTCGCCAACCAGCACGTCGCAGATCCTGGTGCCACCGAACGAGGTCTTCAGCAGCACCAGGCCGGCCGGCGTCTCGCCGACCCGTCCGATCACCGCGGCCTGCGCGCCCAGCGGGTGAGCCCGCAGCGCCTCGACCGCCTGCCGGGCACTGGCCTCGTCCACCACGGCCACGAAACGTCCTTCGCAGGCCACATAAAGAGGATCGATGCCGAGCAGCTCGGCCGCGCCCCGCACCTCGGGGCGCACCGGGATGGCGTCCTCCTCCAGCACGACGGACACCTCGGCGGCCCGCGCCACCTCGTTCAGCACCGTCGCGACGCCGCCGCGGGTGGCGTCGCGCATCATCCGGACTCCGGGCGCCACGTCCAGCAGCGCGGCCACCAGCTCGTGCAGCGGCGCGGTGTCCGACTCCAGGTCCGACTCGATGCCCAGGTCGCCGCGGGCCAGCATGATCGTGGTGCCGTGGTCGCCGATCGGCCCTGACACGATCACCGCGTCGCCCGGCCGCACGTGGTGCGCGCCGAGCTGCCACGCGTGCTCGACGACCCCGATGCCGGCGGTGTTGACGTAGCAGCCGTCGCCCTTGCCGCGCTGCACGACCTTCGTGTCACCGGTGACCACGTGGACGCCCGCCGCGTCGGCGGCCTCCCGCATCGACGTGACGACCCTGATCAGGTCGGCGACCGGAAAGCCCTCCTCCAGGATGAAACCCGCCGTCAGGTACAGCGGCCGGGCACCGGACACGGCGAGGTCGTTCACCGTGCCGTTGACCGCCAGGTGACCGATGTCGCCGCCGGGGAAGAACAACGGTGTCACCACGAACGAGTCGGTCGTGACGGCGACCCGGGAAAGACCGATCTCCAGCGCCGCCGCGTCGTCGAGCGGTTCGAGCGCCGGGTTGCGGAACGCCTCCAGGAACACCGCCTCGACCAGCGTCTGCGTGGCCTTCCCGCCGGCGCCGTGGGCGAGCGTGATCCGCTCCTCCCGCACCTTCGGGCGGCGCCTGCGCGTCTGTTCGATGCGATCCAGCACCCGCCGCTCGCGGTCGGACGTGGTCATCGCGCACCTGCCCGGTCGCGGGTGAACCGGCCGAAGTTGTAGTAGGCGGCGCAGGCACCCTCCGGGGACACCATGCACGTGCCGATCGGGGTCTCCGGCGTGCACGCGGTGCCGAACACCTTGCACTCCCACGGTTTCAGGACGCCCTTGAGCACCTCGCCGCACTGGCACGACTTCGGGTCCGCCACCCGCACGCCCGGCAGCTCGAACCGCAGCTCGGCGTCGAAGTCCGCGTACGCGGCCCGCAGCCGCAGCGCCGAGTAGGAGATGAAGCCGAGGCCGCGCCACTCGAAGTACGGGCGCAGCTCCATCACCTCGCCGATCGCCCGCAACGCCGTCGGATTGCCCTGCCACGGAACAACTCTCGTGTACTGGTTCTCGACCTCCACGCGCCCTTCGTCGAGCTGCCGCATCAGCATGTAGATCGACTGCAGCACGTCCAGCGGCTCGAACCCCGCCACGACGATCGGTTTCCGGTAGTGGCGGGCGATGAAGTCGTACGGCGCGCACCCGATCACCGTGGAGACGTGGCCCGGTCCGAGGAACCCGTCCAGCCGCAGGTCCGGTGAGTCGAGGATGGCCTTGATGGCGGGCAGGATCGTGACGTGGTTGCAGAACACCGCGAAGTTGTCGATGCCCTCCTTCGCGGCGCGCAGCACGGTCATCGCGGTGGACGGGGCGGTGGTCTCGAAGCCGATCGCCATGAACACGACCTGCACGTCCGGTAGTTCCCTGGCGATCTTCAACGCGTCCAGCGGCGAGTACACCATCCGGATGTTCGTGCCCTCGGCGTTGGCGTCGAAGAAGTTCCCGCCGCTGCCGGGCACCCGCATCATGTCGCCGAAGGAGGTCATCAGCACGCCGGACTGGCGGGCGATGTGGATCGCGTCGTCGACCCGCCCCATCGGGATCACGCAGACCGGGCAGCCGGGCCCGTGCACCAGCGTGATGTTCTCCGGCAGGTAGTCCTCGATGCCGTGCTTGTAGATCGTGTGCGTGTGGCCACCGCACACCTCCATGAACTTGTACTCGCGGCCCGGCTCGCACAGCGCGGCGATCTCGGCCGCGAGAGCCCTGGCCTGACCGGCGTCCCGGTACTCGTCGACGAAACGCATGTCGCGCAACCTTCTAGTCGATGCGGGAGTCCCGCAGTGCGTCCATCTCGTCCTGGTAGGCCTTGCCGAGAGTTTCGAGAAACTCCAGTGCCGCGCGGGCTTCCTCCTCGTCGATCTTGGAGAGCGCGAAGCCGACGTGGATCAGCACCCAGTCGCCGGGCTCGAGGTCCTCACCGTCGAGCAGCCCGACGTTGATGACCCGCCGCACACCATTCACGTCGACCTTCGCGAGGTCCTGGCGGTCGGAGAGGATCTCCACGACCTCTCCCGGAATCCCGAGGCACATGTCCCTCACCTTCCGTGGTTCGCGACGATGTCGGTCACGGCCGCCACCGCGGTGCCGACGGCACGTTCGACCACGGGGCTCAGGCCCATCCGGTGGTCGATGACCGCGGGCTCGCAGCCGACCAGCACCACCCGGCCCGGCACGCCGCCGAGCAGTTCCAACAGGTCGAGCACGACGTCGGGCTGCATGCCGTGCGCATCGAGACACGGGTGCGGTGACCGTGCTTTTGTGTCGAGCTCGATCACGTAGACGGTGCCCGCCTCGTCGCCTCGTTCGGTCGCGTCGACCAGGACGGTCAGCTCGGGGTCCGCGGCGGCCAGGTCGTAGGCGAGGTGCATGCCGCGCACGCCGTAGTCCGCCACCCTGACCCAGTCCGGCAGCTCGGTCTTCTCCAGCTCTCGCACGACCTCGACGCCGAACCCGTCGTCGCCCAGGAACACGTTGCCGATCCCGGCGACCAGCACGCTCGTGGTCACAGCGGATCGACCTCCTCCGGGCCGAAGTAGCGGTACAGCCCGGACGCCGCGAGCAGGTCCGCGCCGAGGTCGTCCTCCAGCGTCACCGCGAGATGAATGCCACCGTCCACATCGGACATCACCCGGTGCACCACGGCGGTGCGCCCGGCCAGGAACATGTCGTGCGCGTCGGCCTTTCGGACGGGCCGCAGCCGCACCCTGGAACCCTTGCCCACCAACACTCCGTCGACGAGGACGGGCGCTTCGTCGGGCGGGGCCTCGCCGCGAGCGGTGTCTGGCGACGACTGCGCCGGATCCTCGCCGCGAGCAGCGTCGTGCAACCTCTCCGCCGGATCCTCGCCGCGAACAACGCCGAGCGACGACTGCGCAGAGTCCCTGCGGCGCGCGCCGTGCGTTCGGTCCACCGGCTCCTTGCCGCGCATGCCCTCCACCGGATCGTCGCGCCGCATCGCCCCGTGCAACCGCTCCACCGACTCCGCCGGCAGTCCGTCAACCCGGTCGAGCAGCGCCGCCGCCCTCGCGTCGGTCGCCCGCACCTGCCGCTTCTCCTCGGGCGTGAGCGTCATCGTCCGCAACGTCAGCAGCTCGTCGATCTCCGTGGCGTCGAACATCTCGCCGTGGCTCTGCTCCGCGACCTTCGGGTGGTCGTACAGGATGATCGGGGCGCACAGCACCGCGTCGTCCCGGCCCTGGTCCCCCACCAGCACCGGCCACGTCCGCTCGTTGCGGCAGCCCCGCACCGCCTCCGCCGCCCACTCCGGTGGGTTCACCAGCGACAGGAAGCTGCCGCCGGACACCGCGAGCAGCGTGTGCGCCGAGATCAACGCCCGCTTGAGCGCGTCCTGGCGGCTGGAGGCGGCGGTCCAGGGCGACGTGTTGCGCACCCACACCCGCAACCGCAACGCCTCCGGCCGCCCGGGCACGGGGTCGGCACGCATCCGCAGCTCACCCCACAGGGTCCAGCGCGTGCGGACCAGCCGCGCGCCGCCGCCTCCGGCGATCATTTCGACCTCGCTGCCACCGTCCACTTCGAACGGCCGGCGGGCGCCTCGTCCGACGAGGTCGGCCACACCGACCTCCAGGTCGATCTCGCGCTCCACCGCCTCGTCCCAGGTGGTGTGCTCGTGTCCGGCGACCGTCGCGGACGGCACCGCGCGATGACCGGCGCCGTCCGGTACCTCCACCACCCGCGACTGCAGGTGCAGGAACCGCAGGCGCACGTGCAGGGTCGCTCCCGCCGACGGCACCATCAGCAGTTCCGCTCGCGAGTCCGGGTGCTCGCCGCCTCGGGTGAACGACGGCGGCATGAGCACACCCCACTGCCAGCGCAGCTGGTTCTTGGCCGCGGACGCGCGGTACGGGTAGAGCAGGTACCCCTCGTACAGAACGGCGTCGGCGATCGCCTTCGCCAGCGTCATCGCGTCCGTCATGACGTCACCAGCTCCCACAGCAGGTGGTAGAGAGTCGTCTGCGCCTCCTGGATCCGGTGCACGGAGGAGGACGGCACGACGAAGAGGTGGTCCACCACGCGCGACTCGGCCATCTGCCCGCCGTCACCTCCGGCGACACCGACGGTGAGCAGGCCCCGCCGGTGCGCCTCGTCGAACGCCGGGAGCAGGTTCGCCGAGTTGCCGCTGGTGGACAGCCCCACCGCGATGTCGCCCGCGCGCCCGAAGGCCGCGACCTGCCGGGAGAACACCACGTCGAACCCGACGTCGTTGCTCAGTGCGGTGATCACCGCGATGTCGTTGGTCAGCCCGAACGCCGGCAGCGGCCGCGCCGCGCCCGGCGGGTTGAGGAACAGGCTCGCCAGGTCCTGCGCGTCGGTGGAACTGCCACCGTTGCCGAACGCGAGCAGCCGCCCTCCCGCCGCGAACCGTCCTGCCATCTCCCGGGCGCACTCGTCGAGACGGTCGCGCTCGCGCTCGAACATCTCCTCCCGCAACCGGACGGTCTCGTGCACCTTGGCCACCGTCGAGGCGCGCACCTCCGCCAGCAGTTCGTCCACATCGGACGACGCGGCGTGCAGGAACGGGTACAGCGACTCGGTCATGCCGCACCACCGGGCAGCACGGAGATGGCCTCCCCCGCGTGCACGAGCACGGTGTCGCCGACCTCGGCGGTCACGAGTGCGACGCTCACCTCGCGTTCGCCGTCCTCGAACCGCACGATCGCCATAGCGTCGTCGAGCAGGCGCAGCACGGTCGCCGGTGGAGCACTGTCCGAGCAGGTGAGGCAGACGTCGTCGGAACAACCTGGAGTGGTCACGCCACACCGGTCCGCTCGAGGAACACGTGCGTCAGCTCCCACAGCAGGTGATACGCCGTGACGTGGACTTCCTTGACCACCAGCGGATCCGCCGACCTGGCCACCAGCACGTGGTCGGCGGCACCGGTCGCGGCGATCGTGCCACCGTCCCCGCCCGCCAGTGCGACGGTGAGCAGCCCGATGCTCCGCGCGACCTCCAGCCCGCGCAGGACGTTCCGGCAGTCGCCGTCGGCGGACAGGCCCAGCGCGATGTCGGCCGGTTCGGCGAGGAAGCGGATCTGGTGCGCGAACGTCTCGGCGAACCCGGCACGGGCCGCCACCCCGGTGAACGTGGCGACGTCGGAGGTCAGCGAGATCGCGGGCAGAGCGGGCTTGCCCATGATCACCGGATGGACGAACTCCACCGCGACGTGCTGGGCGTCGGTGCTGGGGCCGCCGTTGCCGAAGACCACCAGCTTGCCGCCGCGCTGGAACCGCTCGGCCATCCGGCGGCAGGTCCGCGTGATTTCCCCGGCCTGCTCGGCGAGGTCGAACAATGGACCGGTCCGGCGCAGTGACAATTCGTTGAATCGGCCAGCACGATCTGTAGTCGAAGGTTTTGACACGAGCCCTTCTTCGGGGTCGGAGCGGATTTCCCAGACCGCAAAGAAGATGTGTACTTCACGACCGTACGGGCACGCAAGACCACCGCTATTCCGCGCGACCGTGAAACCTGCACGCCGTTTCCGAAGAACTTTCAGACAAAATCGGCTGCGGTTTTCGGCGATCAACGAAACGGCATGTCGCCGAACCTGTCCTGGATCCGGCGCAGCTCGCGCAGGCGAGGCTCGGTCTCCCCGCCTGCCCAGCGGCTCACCGTCTTGACCGACACACCCAGCTGCCGCGCGGCGGCCTCTCTGGTCATCCCCTCACGGCGGAGCACCTCGGTGATCCACTCGGCGAAGCTCGCCACCGCGGCCACCGGATCGGTCTCCGAGGACACTTCTGACCTGCTCGTAGTCGACCCAGCCGGCGGGCGGCCATCCGGGTGAAGGTGCGCGGTCTCCGACGGCAGGACGTCGAACTCGACCCGATCGGGATAGGTCCGGCACGAAACCTGGATCTGCCCGGACGGTCCCGCGGCGTCGAGCAGCACCTTCAGGACGGTCCTGCCCAGGTCACGATTGTCCCCGTCGGACAACGGGGCGTCCGCCAGGCATCTGCGCAGGAAGTCGTGGATTTCCGGCACGGAGGACGGCCTCGCGTTGAACACGCGCGTGAGCACCACGACCGGCACAATCTCGATCGACTCGGCCACGCCATCCCGTCCCTTCCGCGACGGGCAAGCCTACCTCGTTCGGCGAATTCTCCGACGAGTCAGCAATGTCCGGCCATTGACACTTCAGTCTTGCTCCGGCACCGGGAAAGGTCTAGCGTTGCCCCTCGCCCTGGGGTGTGTCGCGGGAATCAAATCGCCTTTTCTTGCCTCTCCAGGAGCTGTTTCCCACCGGAGGTGCGGACGATGACCAGGGCCGAGCAGGAGCCCGGCGACAGACCACAGGCCCAGGTCGAACGCGATCCTGTCGTGCACGTGCTGTGGATGAACGGCGGCCTCGGCTGCGACGGCGACTCGGTGGCGTTGACCGCGGCCACCCAGCCCAGCATCGAGGAGATCGTCCTCGGCGGGTTGCCGGGGCTTCCGCGCATCGCCATGCACTGGCCGTTGCTGGACTTCGAGTGCGGACCCGACGGTGGCGCGGACAGCTTCATCGAGTGGTGGCACCGGGCGGATCGCGGCGAGCTCGACCCGTTCATCCTCGTCGTCGAGGGGTCGGTGCCGGACGAGACGAACAAGGCGGAGGGCTACTGGTGCGGTTTCGGCACCGACCCCGCCACCGGCCAGCCCGTCACCACCAGCGAGTGGCTGGACCGGTTGGCGCCCAAGGCCACCGCGGTGCTCGCCGTCGGCACCTGCGCCGGGTACGGCGGCATCCACGCCATGGCGGGCAACCCGACCGGCGCGATGGGCGTGCCGGACCACCTCGGCTGGGACTGGAAGTCCAAGGACGGCGTGCCGATCGTGGTGGTGCCCGGCTGTCCCGTCCAGCCAGACAACCTCTCGGAGACGATCCTGCACCTGCTCTACCAGGTCGCCGGCCGCGCGCCCGCGATCGACCTCGACGAGGCGCTGCGACCTCGCTGGCTGTTCGAGACGACCGTGCACGAGGGGTGCGACCGCGCCGGGTACTACGAGCAGGACGAGTTCGCCGACCGGCACGGATCACCCAAGTGCCTGGTGAAGCTCGGCTGCTGGGGCCAGGTGGTGAAGTGCAACGTGCCCAAGCGCGGCTGGATCAACGGCATCGGCGGCTGCCCCAACGTGGGCGGCATCTGCATCGCCTGCACCATGCCCGGCTTCCCGGACAAGTTCATGCCGTTCATGGAACACCCGCCCGGCGGCAACGCGCCCGCACCGGCCCGTGCCGTGTCCGGCACCGCGATCCGCGTGCTGCGGGAGATCCGGGTGGCGCGATGAGCTCGAAGGACACCGGCCTCGTCGAGATGACCTGGGATCCGATCACCCGGATCGTGGGCAGCCTCGGCATCCACACGAAGATCGACTGGGCGCAGCAGCGCGTGGTGGAGTGCTACAGCACGTCGTCGATCTTCCGCGGCTACAGCGTCTTCATGAAGGGCAAGGACCCGCGGGACGCGCACTTCATCACGAGCCGCATCTGCGGGATCTGCGGCGACAACCACGCCACCTGCTCGGTCTACGCGCAGAACATGGCCTACGGCGTCCGTCCGCCCCACCTCGCCGAGTGGATCATCAACCTGGGCGAGGCCGCCGAGTTCATGTTCGACCACAACATCTTCCAGGAGAACCTGGTCGGTGTGGACTACTGCGAGAAGATGGTCCGCGAGACGAACCCCGGCGTGCTCGACCTCGCCAACCGCACCGAGGCTCCGCACGCCGGTGAGCACGGCTACCGCACGATCGGCGACATCATGCGGTCGCTCAACCCGCTGGAGGGCGAGTTCTACCGCGAGGCGCTGCAGGTCTCCCGGCAGGCGAGGGAGATGTTCTGCCTCATGGAGGGCAGGCACGTCCATCCGTCCACTTTGTACCCCGGCGGCGTCGGCACGGTGGCGACGATGCAGTTGTTCACCGACTACCTGACCCGGCTCATGCGCTACGTGGAGTTCATGAAGAAGGTCGTGCCGATGCACGACGACCTCTTCGACTTCATCTACCTGGCGATGCCCGGTTACGAGGAGGTCGGCAGGCGACGGGTGCTGCTGGCGTGCTGGGGCGGCCTCAACGACCCGGAGCACTGCGACTTCACTTACCGCAACATGCCGGCGTGGGGCCGCAAGATGTTCATCACGCCGGGCATCGTCGTGGACGGGAAGCTCGTCACCACCGACCTCGTCGACATCAACCTCGGCATGCGGATCCTGCTCGGTTCGTCGTTCTACGAGGACTGGGCGGGCATGGACCGGTTCGTCACGCACGACGAGCTGGGCAACCCGGTCGACCCGCGGCACCCGTGGAACCAGCACACCATCCCGAAGCCGGGCAAGCGCGACTTCGGGGACAAGTACTCGTGGACGATGTCGCCGCGGTGGTTCGACGGCACGGACCACCTGCCGCTCGACACCGGAGGCGGGCCGCTGGCCCGGCTGTGGACCACGGCGCTGGCGGGCCTGGTGCAGACCGACTACGTGAAGTCGACCGGCCAGAGCGTGCGGATCACGTTGCCGCGCACCATGACCAAGCCCGAGACCACGTTCGAGTGGCGGATCCCGCAGTGGAGCAACGCGATCGAGCGCAACCGGGCCCGCACGTACTTCCAGGCGTACACGGCGGCGCTGGCGCTGCACTTCTCGGAACGGGCACTCGCCGAGGTGCGCGGCGGGCGCACCGACACGTGGTCGGAGTTCACCGTGCCGGACAACGCGTTCAGCGTCGGGTTCACCGAGGCGGTGCGCGGTGGCCTGTCGCATCACATGGTGATCAAGGACGGCCTGATCGCGAACTACCAGCCGTACCCGCCGACGCCGTGGAACGCCAGCGTGCGGGACAGCTTCGGCACACCGGGCCCGTTCGAGGACGCGGTGCAGAACACCCCGATCTTCGAGGAGAACTCACGGGAGAACTTCAAGGGCATCGACATCATGCGCACGGTCCGCAGTTTCGACCCGTGCATGCCCTGTGGTGTCCACATGGCGGTCGGCCCCGGCAAGACGCTGACCAGGATCCACACTCCTCACGCCTTCAGCGGTGAGTCGTGAACGAGGACGTGCGCGCGGCGAGCGACCGCGTCGAGGAGCTGCTCGGCACCCTGCTGTCCGGAACGACCAGGGACACCGCCGAGGAGCTCGTCCGGCTGTTGATGGCCCTGTACGGCGAAGGGCTGGCGCGCGTGCTCGCGATCCTGCGCGACCACGACCCCGCGCTGGTCGCCCGGATCGCCGACGACGCTCTCGTGGAGGACCTGCTGTTGTTGCACGACCTGCACCCGCTCGACACCGCGGCCCGGATCCGGCGGGCGCTCGACGGGCTCGAACTGCCCGGTCCGGTGGAGTACCTCGGGACGGACGCCGACGGGGTGGCCCGCATCCGGCTCACCGCCGGGGGCTGCCGTTCCGCCGCGACGCACACCATCGAGGAGGCCGTGCTCGGCGCGGCTCCGGAGGTCACCAGGGTGGAGGTCGTCACCTCTGCCCCGCCCACGTTGCTGCAGATCGGCATGGGACCACCGCCCGGCTCGCGGCTCGGAGTCGCGTCATGAGCGGGCGCGAAGGCCTGCACCGCTTCGCCGGACCGCCGGGAAGCCTGCTGGAGCAGCGTTCCGCTCAGATGCGGCAGCTCGAGCAGTGCGAGATGTGCAGAACCCCGGTCGCGGCGCGGCACGGCCACGTCGTGGACACCAAGCGCCGCAGCCTCATGTGCGCCTGTCGCGCCTGCTTCCTGTTGTTCACCAGGGGCGCGGCCCGGCGCAGCAGGTACCGGGCGGTGCCGGAGCGCTACCTGTGGGATCCCTCGAGACCGGTCGCGGCGGTGGAGTGGGACGGACTGGACATCCCGGTGAGCTCGGCGTTCGTGCTGCGTGCGGACTCGGTGATCACCGCGTTCCACCCGAGCCCGGCCGGCGCCACCGAGCGCCGGCTCAACCCCGGTTTCTGGACCGAGTTCGCCGCCGCGCACCCGCTGGTGGCGGCCGCCGAACCGGACGTCGAGGCGATCCTGTTCCGCCGCGGCGAGCACGAGGTCGACTGCTTCCTGGTACCGATCGACGTGTGCTACCGGCTCGTCGGCACGGTCCGGCTGTACTGGTCCGGAATGGACGGTGGCGACCAGGTGCGCGACCACCTCGGCGAGCTGTTCGCGGAGATCCGCGACAAGGCGCGCGTGCTGACGGGAGGGGCGCGCTGATGGACGTGCTGCACTTCGAGTGCGACGGCGCCTGGCCGAACCGGTACGCGGCGGTGCCGGGGCTCACGCTGCGGCTGCGGATCATCGAGAGGTCCGGCGCGCCGGTCGAGGCGGTCGCGTTGCGGTGCCAGATCCGCATCGAACCGCACCGCAGGACGTACTCCGCGGGCGAGGCGCGCCGACTGATCGACCTCTTCGGAGACACGGGACGCTGGACCAAGACCCTGAAACCCGTGTCGTTCGCCTCCGTGTCGACCATGGTGCCCGGCTTCACCGGAAGCACCGTCGTAGACCTCGACCTGCCGTGCACCTACGACCTCGAAGTCGCGTCGGCGAAGTACTTCAACGCGCTCGACACCGGCTCCATCCCGTTGCTGTTGTTGTTCAGCGGCACGGTGTTCGGCAACCAGGACGGCAAGCTCCGGGTGTGGCAGGTGCCGTGGAGCAACGAGGCCTCCTTCTCGTTGCCGGTCAGCGTGTGGCGGGAGACCGTGGACCACCACTTCCCCGGCAGCGCGTGGCTGCGGGTGCGGCGCGACACCATGGACGCCCTGCAGCGCTTCAAGTCCGACCACGCCTTCGCCACCTGGGACGACGCCATGACCGCCATGCTCGCGGCCACCGACGGGTGAGCCGCGTCCGCAGGGACCTCCGCGTCACCGGCGTGGTGCAGGGGGTCGGCTTCCGGCCGTACGTGCACCGGCTGGCCACCGGGCTGCGGCTGTCCGGCCGCGTCGGCAACGATCTCGCGGGCGTGTTCATCGAGATCGAGGGCTCGCGGGAGAACGTGGCGGAGTTCCTGGTCGCGCTGCCCCGCGACGCCCCGCCGCCGGCACGGATCGAACGGGTGCGGGTCACGGCGCGCACCGCCCGCGCGGCCGGCGGCTTCGAGATCGTCACCAGCCGGGGCGACGGCATCCGCGACACCCTCGTACCGGCGGACTTCGCGACGTGTGCGGACTGTCTGCGCGAGTTGTTCGATCCCTCCGACCGCCGCCACCGGTACCCGTTCGTCAACTGCACGCACTGCGGACCGCGGTTCACCATCGTCCGCGACGTGCCCTACGACCGGGCCCGGACGACCATGGCGGGCTTCCCGATGTGCGCGGACTGCCGGGCCGAGTACACCGACCCGTCCGACCGGCGCTTCCACGCCGAACCGACGTGCTGCCCCGCCTGCGGGCCTCGTCTCGCGCTCGGGGACAGCGCGGACCCCCTGGGCGACGCCGTCACCCGCCTCGCCGACGGACAGGTGCTCGCGATCAAGGGGCTGGGCGGCTTCCACCTCGCCGTGGCGGCGGCGCACCCCACGGCCGCCGCGGTGTTGCGCGGCCGGAAACACCGCGCGGACAAGCCGTTCGCGGTGATGGTCGCCGATCTCCGGCAGGCGGCCGCGCTGTGCGAGGTCGACGAGATCTCCGAACGTGAGCTGACCGGTCACCGCCGCCCGATCGTCCTGTTGCCGCGCAGTCCGGACGCACGGGTCGCCTCCGCGGTCGCTCCGGCGACCAGAGAACTCGGGCTGATGCTGCCCTACACGCCGTTGCACCACCTGCTGTTGCGGGATCTGGGCGAACCGATCGTGCTCACCAGCGGCAACCTCTCCGATGAACCCATCGCCTACCGCGACGCATCACGACTGCTGGACGTCGCCGACGCCGTGCTCACCCACGACCGCCCCATCCACGTCCGCACCGACGACTCGGTCGTGCGCGGTGGCACCGTTCTGCGGCGAGCCAGAGGTCACGCGCCCGAGCCGATCGGGCTCCCGCTGCGCTGCGCCGAGCCGGTGCTGGCCTGCGGCGCGGAGCTCAAGAACACGTTCTGCCTCGCCAGGAACTCCCAGGCGTTCCTGTCCCCGCACATCGGCGACCTCACCGGCCACGAGACGTTCACCTCGTTCACCGCGGGCATCGCGCACTTCCAGCGCCTGTTCGGCATCACCCCGCGGGTCGTGGCGCACGACCTGCACCCCGACTACCTGTCCACCAGGTACGCGGCCGGGCTCGACGGCGTCGAACTGGTCGCCGTGCAACACCACCACGCCCACATCGCGTCCTGCCTGGCGGAGAACGGCGAGACCGGTCCCGTCATCGGCGTCGCCTTCGACGGCACCGGACTCGGTCCGGACGGCACCGTCTGGGGCGGCGAGTTCCTGGTCGCCGACCTGGCCGGGTACGTGCGGGCGGGGCACCTGCGGCCGGTGCCCATGCCGGGCGGAGACGCGGCGGTCAGGCAACCGTGGCGGATGGCGGCCGCCTACCTGCCGGACGTGGATCTCCCGGTGGCACAGCGGAACGCGGCCCGGTGGGCGCCGGTGGTGGCGATGGCGCGCAACGCCGTGAACGCGCCGTTGACGTCGAGCGCGGGACGGTTGTTCGACGCCGCCGCCGCGTTGCTGGACGTGCGGGACGAGATCACCTACGAGGGCCAGGCCGCGATCGAGCTGGAGCAGCGCGCCGATCCGTCCACATCAGACGGTTATCCGGCAGCCGTGGACGATCTCGTGCTGTGCGGTGAGGACCTGCTGCGGGCGCTCGTCGCGGACCGGCGTGCCGGGGTCGACCTCGCGGTGATCGCGGCGCGGTTCCACAACGGTTTCGCTGACGCGGTCGTGGTCTGCTGTGCGCGGCTGCGGGAGAACACCGGGCTGAACGCGGTGGCGCTGTCCGGTGGTGTGTTCCAGAACGCACTGATGCTGCGGAGGGTCTCGGACGGTCTGCACCGCAACGGGTTCCGCGTGCTCACTCACCGCCTGGTGCCCGCCAACGACGGCGGCGTCAGCCTGGGCCAAGCCGCCGTCGCCGCCTGCCTCACAGCAGCGGCCCCGCCGTGAGCGCAGGACGCGCCTGCGAGCGGTCGCGGTCCTCCGGCACGTCGACGGGCCCGCGCGCCTTCCGGTTCTCGGCGAACTCCGGCGCCGCCGTCTCCAGCGCCTCGCCCAGCAGCGTGCCGTTCCCGCCCGCCGGACCAACCGCCGCCCGTTCTTCGAGTCTGGAGTGGACGGACGGCGGCGTCCTGCGCTGGTGCGGGCCGCGAGCTGGAACGCTCGTGGTGGCACGTCGCCGGCACCCGCGAGGAGGTCGACAGGATGAAGCACTTCGTGCGGCGCGCCGAGCAGATCCAGCCGGATGATCCGGACGTCCAGACCGTGCTGCGTTCCTTCACCGGTCACCGCCAGGGTGCGCGCGACGGCGTCCCACCCGCCTCCGCGGTGTCCGCCCGCAGGACGACTGGCCGTTCCACGACCGCCTGCCCGGCAAGGGCCACGAGTCCAACCCTGCTCCTCGTCGGGTGCTCGCACTACGACGGTCCGCTCCCCCGACGCCGCGGCGTCCGGTGGGCGGGCTGTTGCTGGAACCGACCACCTCGATGAGCTGACGCCCCGATCGGGTGATGGCCGGCGACGTGGCTTGCGCGTTCACTCCGCCGATCCCTAGCCTTCGGCCTCTCAGTCCACCGCCCGCCTGGACCCCGCGGTCGCCACGGTTCCCCGAGGAGAATCCCGTGAGCACCGTCCCTCTGCCCTGGACGCCCGTGGTCGCCCAGAGCGTCTCCCCCAACGCGAGCCCGCACCCGGTCGCCGTGCGGTTCACCGTCACCGAACAGCTCGTCCGGCGAGGGTCGGTCGTGATCGCCGTACTCGGCGAGGTCGACCTGCGCAGTGGTCCAGTACTGCACGTTCGTCTCCAGGAACACGTCCGCAAGGCGGGTCCCGATCTCATCGTCGATCTCACCGCGGTGAGCTTCCTCGGTATCGCAGGTCTCGCCACCTTGATGGCCGTGTGGGAGGCGACCGTGACCGCTGAGGTCGAGTTCGTCGTGGTGGCACGCACCCGCGCGGTCCTGCGGCCGCTGAGGCTCACCGGACTGGATCGCAAGTTCGACGTGGTTCCCACGCGTCCGCGGTGAACCGCCGTGAGGCGCCGCAGTCGCCCCGCGTGGTGACGCGACCACCGCCACGGTGGCAGCGGCTCACGAGCGCGACTCCTCGTCAGGCGGTGGCGAGTGTCCGCGGTGGACGGTTGCCGCCGCGTCCGGTCGTCGGCCGCGCTGGTGCCAGACGTCGCGCAGCACGACCTGGATGACGCCGGCGACCGGGACGGCGAGCAGGGCGCCGAGTATTCCGGCGAGCTCGGTCGCCAGCAGCAGGGCGACCAGGACGGTCAGGGGGTTGAGCTTGACCGTCCTGGAGAAGATCACCGGTTGCAGCAGGTGGTTCTCCAGCTGCTGGTAGACGACGAAGAAGATGACCACGGTGATGGCCGCGGGCACGGAGTGGATGAGTGCGGCGACAGCGGCGACGATCGCGCCGAGGGTGGCGCCGATGAGCGGGATCAGGTCCGCGATCGCGACGAAGACCGCGATCAGCCCGGCGAACGGGACGCCGAAGATCTTCAGCACGATGTAGGTCAGCACGCCGCAGATCACGCTGATCAGCAGGTTGCCGGAGATGTAGCCGGTGACGGTCTTCGCGCACGCACCGCCCACGCGCCGGATGCGCTCCGCACGCTGCGGCGGGAACAGCGCGAGCGTCCCCTCGACGACTTTGGGGCCTTCCAGCACCGCGAGGTAGGCGATCACGAAGATGGAGATGGTCGCGACGATGCCGGTGACCGCGCTGCGCAACAGGTTCAGCGCCGGAGTGCCGAGACCGGTGGCGAACTCCCGGATGCGGTCGGAGTTGGCACGGGCGAACTCCAGCGCGTTGGTGCGTTCCAACAGGATGCCGACGGGCCCTCTGCCGCCGCGCGCGTCCGCGATCATGTCCGGCAGCCGGGTCGCGAGCTGCGTGCCCTGCTCGGCCAGCGGGATGGCGAAGAGCGTGAGGACTCCACCGAACACCAGCAGCACCAGGAGAAATACGACCAACGTGGCCAGCGGGCGGCGGCACCACCTGACGTGGTGCTGCAACCAGTCCACCGCCGGGTAGAGCGCGACGGTGAAAACAAGCGCGATGAGCATCCACACGAGAACTCGTTGGACGTGCATGACGAACACCACCGCCACCACCGTGGCCAGAGTCAGCCCGATCGTCGCGAGGATGGTCCGCACAGGGACCTTGTAGGCACGGTGCTCCGACGTCATTCCGGCCACTCCCGTCCCGGTGTGAGCCCGCACTCGTCCGGCGGGCGATCCACGTGCCGACCTCGGAAAGACTCACAGCACGCCCACTCGGGATGGCCGGAGGACAGGTGACGCACAGAACCGACCTCCTTGGCGCGTCTGCTGTTTCGACGCGTGCGCCGCCGAGGTCCGGGGCGGAGTTGCGATGGCACCACGATCTGCGGCGTCAAGCGGTCACAGGCCGGCGATGGGCTCAGACCGAGTGCCTGGCGCTTCTCAGCGTAGACCTCCACGAGGCCCCTGAACAGGGCCGATGCCGGACACGGTGTCGTCGTCGACAACGACGGCACCGCGCCACTCGCGCTGAGCGTCCACCTCCCAGGAGATGACAAGGCTCAGGCAGAGGTCTGACGTGGCTCGGCCGGAGCCTCCCTGTCGACGTCGAGCAGGCTCAGCAGCGGCTCCACCTGACCGCCGCGGAACACGCGGCGTTGCCGGTCCGCGCCACCTCCCTCACTGTCCAGCAGCCGCAGACCTCTTTGCACCGCGAGCAGATCACCGTTGGCTTCCAGCACCGGCGTCAACCCGCACACCATGTCGTCCAGTTGCCGCCGCAACGGCCGCGACTCCCCCGACAGCACGTCCAGGGTGCTGCCCCGCAGACCTTCGTTGGCCGCGCCCCAGCACGCCTGCCGCAGCGTCTCCTGGGCCACCGGCTCCGCCTGCACACCGCGTCCGGCATCGGCCACCGCCCGAGTCACCAGCGCGCGCACGAGAGCGGCGAGCAGCACGGCGTCGTCCACGCTCGCCGCGACGTCCGAGATCCGGACCTCCACCGTCGGGAGGTCGGTGGCGGGCCGGACGTCCCAGTAGGCCATCGCCCGGTCCAGCGCGGTGCCTGCCGCGATCATGGTGTCGCAGACCTCCTCGTAGTGCTGCCACGAGGTGAAGAACGGCGGCGGACCCGACACCGGCCAGCGCGACCACACCGTCGAACGCCAGCTCGCGAAACCGGTGTCCTCGCCGCCGGAGAACGGCGAGTTCGCGGTCACCGCCGCGAGCACCGGCAGCCACGGCCGCACGTGGTTGCCCACCTGCACGGCGGTCTCCCGGTCCGGCACAGCGACGTGGACGTGGCATCCGCAGATCAGCTGCTGCTCCGCCAGCGCACCGAACTCACGGGCGATCCGCCGGTACCGCAGACTGTCGGTGATCTCCCCCGTCGCATCGCCCAGCGGCGGCGCCCCGACGGCGATGACCCGGCACCCGGCCGTGCGCGCCGCCTGCGCGACCACGCGCCGTGTCTCCAGCAACTCGCGACGAACCTGTTCCACGTCACGGCACACCGACGTGTTGATCTCCACCTGAGCGCCGGTCAGCTCGTGTTCCAGCTCGAGACCGAGTTGCTCCCGCGCGATGGTGACAACGTCGTCCGCCCGGTTCACCGGTACCCCGGTCACCGGGTCCACCAGGAGGAACTCCTCCTCCACGCCGACCGTCGGCCCCGACACGTCCTTGGATGGAGCCTTGTCCACGTTTCACCAACCTGCTCATCGCGACGCTGCGCGCTCTGGGAACCGGCGAATACCCCTTCGCGGCAAGGGGAAACGTAACGGTTCGTCCCCGTTCACCACGGGTAGCGGCCCGATGACCTCACCCGTCAAGAACGTGGTGAACCACCATGGTCGACGTATGCGCCCGGACAACCGTCCAGCAGGCCGCGGCACTCTTGGCGCACGCGAGCTGGAGGACGGTGCTCCAGTCACGGTTCCCCCGTGGCCGCTGCGCCCTCGGCCCAGGATCGGGCACGTCTTCCTCACCCGGCTGCGATCCGATGTGGACGGTGCGGCGACCTCGATGGCGCGCCGAACGCGTCGCCGGTGAGGATCTCCACTGGCCCCTCGACGAGCATCCGGCCGTTCTGAACGATCGTCGGTCGGCGGAGCACCCTGAAACCGTTCGGGGAGGCTGAACGGCGGTCGCGAGGAGCACACCGTAGGGTGAGCGTGTTGATCCTGATGCGGTCACGCAAGGCGTGAGCCTAGACCTCGCTACGTCCAGGAGCGACTGGGAGCAGTCGACGTAGTGGAGGAACCAGGTGCCAGCCGGTGTATGACTCTGACGGGCCGCAGCAGTCCGTGAGTCAGGCGCGAGCAACGGTGATGGCCGCGCTTCGCGACCGCGAGAGCAAGCTCGACACGTTGGCGCGCGTGATTCGCGCGTGTGTGGACGTGCTGCCGGTCGATGGCGCCTCCATCTCGGTGATGAGCGGACCGAGGGAGCGCGAGACCTTGTACGCCAGCGACGAGATCGCCGCGCAGATCGAGGACGTTCAGTTCAGCCTGGGCGAAGGCCCTTGCTTCGAAGCGTTCGCCACTCGAAGACCGGTGCTGGTTCCCGACCTGCCCCAGGCATCGGTCCTGGCCTGGCCGGTGTTCGCGACGGCTGTCCACGACCTGCCCATCGGCGCGATCTTCGCGTTCCCGCTGCAGGCGGGCGCGATCGGCATCGGCGCGGTCGACCTCTACCGACGCCGGCCCGGCTGGTTGTCGGGCGCCGAGCTCTCCGTCGCGCTGGAGGTCATCGACATCGTCGGCGCGGTGCTGCTCGGACTGCTGCTGGGGGAAGTCGACGACACCGACGGCTTGCGGGGTGTGCTGTCGCCGGGACGGGAGCAGGTGCACCAGGCGACCGGCATGCTCATCGCGGCTCTTTCCATCACCGCGGAGGAGGCGCTGGCCCGGCTGCGGGGCCATGCCTTCGTCATGGGCAGATCGCTGGACGAGGTCGCGAAGGACATCGTGAGCCGCAGGCTGTCCCCGCTGGATCTCGGCACATGACGGCACTACCGTCGGACGAAGAAGACAGGAGCTGGTGATGAGCGGTAGGGCCCCGTCCAGAACGGAGCGCGAGTCCCGGTTGCTCCAGGCGTTCGTCCAGTTGGCGGACACGCTCGTCGACGACTACGACGTGGTGGACGTGCTGCACCGGCTGGTCGACCACTGCGTCCAGCTTCTGGACGCGACGGCGGCCGGGTTGATGCTGTCCGACCAGCGCGGCGGCCTGCGCGTGGTGGCGTACTCCTCCGCTCAGACGCACATGCTCGAGCTCTTCCAGCTCCAGGCCAGCGAAGGACCGTGCCTGGACTGCGTCACCACCGGCGAGCCGGTGCTGGTCGGCGACCTCTCGGCGGAGACCGGGCGCTGGCCCCGGTTCGCGCCACGCGCCATCGCGGACGGCTTCGCCTCCGTGCACGCGGTTCCGATGAGGTTGCGCCGGGAGACCATCGGCACGTTGAACCTGTTCCGCCACGAGACCGGGTTGCTCAGCGATGAGGACCTGCTGGTCGTGCGTGCCCTGGCGGACACGGCGACGATCGGGATCCTGCAGGAACGAGCCATCCGGCGCAGTGAGGTCGTCACCGAACAGCTGCAGACGGCGCTCAACAGCCGAGTCGTCATCGAGCAGGCCAAGGGCGTGCTCGCGTTCGCCGGAGACCTGGAGATGGAGGAGGCGTTCCACGCCTTGCGCGGTTATGCGCGCAACGGCGGCCGCCGCCTGGCCGATGTCGCGCGGGAGCTCGTCGTCGGTGAGCTTCGACCCGAGGATCTGCTGACCGCGCGGCATCGCCCCACCGACGTCTGACGCCCGACCAGTGGCCAAACGTCGCGTCGCTCGCGTTTTTCGCGCCGTGGCGCGGTAATCCTGCCTCTACTGACCGAGGCGAGGAGAACCACGTTCATGCGTGCACTGCGTTCGTTGCACTCCATCGTCCGTGAGCACGTCGGGACGGCGGTGCTCGGATTCCAGCTGATGGCCCATCCGGTGTGGCGAGAGGCCGATCCGGACGAGGGCGCCGGGACAGGCGTGCTGCTCGTGCCCGGCTTCGGGGCCGCGGACGCTGCGCTGAGCCTGACCAGCACCTGGCTGTCACAGCGCGGTTACCGTCCCGCGGGCGCCCGCATCGGCTTCAATCTCGGCTGCACCACCGAGCTCGTGGACCGCATCGAGCGACGACTCGAACAGCACGCGGAAGTCACCGGTGGACGTGTGGTCCTGATCGGGCACAGCCGTGGCGGTGGCCTCGCCCGGCTCGCCACCGTGCGCAGGCCGGACCTGGTCCGCGGGCTCGTGATGCTGGGCAGCCCCGTGGTCGACCCGATGGCCGCCAACCCCGATGTGATGCTCGCTGCGCGCGCACTCGCCAGGCTTGCCGCCGCGGGTGTTCCTGGAGTGATGGACGACGAGTGCTTCAGCGGTGGCTGTTACGACAACAACACCCAGGCGCTGGCCACCCCGCTGCAGCCGGATGTTCCGGCGGTGTCGATGTACTCCCGGACCGACGCCGTCGTGCCCTGGCGGCTCAGCCTCGACCCGTCCGCCGAGTGCGTCGAGGTGAGGAGCACCCACATCGGGTTGGGGCTGGCCCCGGACGTCTACACCGCTCTGCGGCCACGACTCGCCTCGTGGGTGAACGATCACGCGGCGCTGTCGTTCGCCGGTTGAGTCCGGCGTAGTCTGATCCGGCTGGCAGATTCAGCAACCGCCCGGACCCGCGGTCTCGTCGCCTCGTCGTGAGGAGAACACCGTGGGCGGCAGTCCCCAGCGAGCCACGTTCACGCGGATGAGGATCGCGCTGGTGTCCGAGCACGCCAGCCCGCTCGCCGCACCCGGCGCGTTCGACGCCGGCAGCCAGAACGTCCACGTGGCAGGGCTCGCGTCCGCGTTGTCCGCGCTGGGCCACCAGGTCGTCGTCTACACGAGGCGCGATCATCCCCACGTACCGCAACGCGTGCACGCCGTTGGCGGCTACGAAGTGGTGCACGTGCCGGCCGGTCCCGCCGTGAGGATGGACGAGGAGGAGATCCTCGCGCACACCGGGGATTTCGTCGGATTCCTCAAGCTTGCGTGGAAAGGACGCCGTCCGGACGTCGTGCACGCCCACGGCTGGCTGTCCGGCATCGCGGCGGTGCTGAGCGCCCAGGCGAGCCAGGTGCCGGTGGTGCAGACGTATCACGCGGTGCGGACGGTGCCCGCGCAGGACCAGCGCGCGACCAACCCGGCTTTGACCAAACGCCTGGCCGTGGAGCGGCTCGTCGGTCACGAGGTGGCCCGTATCGTCGCGACCTGTTCGGCGGAGGCCGGCGCCGTGCTCGGGATGGGGATGGACAGGTCGAAGCTCGTCGTGGTGCCACGCGGCGTCGATCTCGACCTGTTCGCGCCGGAACCCGCACCCCTCGACCGCAATCGCCCGCGCAGAATCGTGTCGGTCGGCAGACTCCTGCCGCACAAGGGTTTCGAGAACACCGTCCGCGCTCTGTCCACAGTGGATGGGGCGGAACTGGTGATCGCCGGCGGCGGCGCGCAGGGCGACCTCCAGGGTGATCCCGAGACGAAGCGCCTGCGCGCGCTGGCCCGTGCGCTCGGCGTCGAGGAACGCGTCGTGTTCGCGGGCCACGTGCCGCACGCCGAGCTGCCCGCGCTGCTGCGGTCCGCGGACCTCGTGGTGTGCACCCCGCGGCACCAGTCGTCCGGCGGCGTGGCGCTGGAAGCGATGGCCTGTGGCACACCGGTTCTCGCGACCGCGGTCGGCGGTCTCGTCGACGCCGTCGTGGACGGGCTGACCGGAGTGCTGGTTCCGCAAGGAAAACCGGACGCGATCGCCAAGGCGTTGCGCGCGCTCCTCGCCGACGACACGCACCGGAAACTGCTCGGCGACGCCGGGCGCGACCGGGCACTCGCGCGGTACTCGTGGCCCCGTGTCGCCACCGACCTGGTGCGCAACTACGCCGCGGCAGGGTCCCGTGCTCCGGATCGGCCGGCGGTCGTGCCCGCGCGAACGGGTTCGACGCCTCGGTGACGTTCCTGACCACGATCCTGGTGAAAGCCGGGCTGATCGTGCCCACCCCGGAGGCCGGTCTCGTGCCGCAGCTTCGACCTTCTCGTTTTCCCCGCCAGGTCAGCGCTTTGACGACCTGTGCTCGGCCAGGCCGCGGCCGAGCAGGCCGCGCACGGTGCCGGCGAGCTCGTCCCAGCCGGCGGCGAACTTCTGAACTCCACGGCGTTCCAGCTCATCGGTGACCTCGCGGTAGTCGACACCGAGCTCGGCGATCTCGCCGAGCACGTCCTGGGCCGGGCCGTAGATCTCCTCCAGCACGAGAGCGGGGACGGTGCCGTGGTCAGCGAAGGCCTCCAGCGTGGCGGCCGGCATCGCGCTGACCGTGCCGGGGATGGCCAGTCCGGACACGTACATCGTGTCCGGGTAGTCGGGGTTCTTCACCCCGGTCGAAGCCCACAGAGGTCGCTGTGGGCGCGCGCCCGCGGCGGCCAGGCGACGCCACCGCGGGGACGCCAGGCTTTCCGCGTGGATCTCGTGGGCCAGGCGGGCGTTGGCGATCGCGGCCTTGCCCTTGGCGGCGATCGCACGGCCGGTACCGATGGCGTCGAGACGCGCGTCGATCGCGCTGTCCACTCCGGACACGCAGAACGACGCCACCGAGTGGATGGCGGACACGTCGTACTCGTTGAACGCAGCCGTTTCCAGGCCGGTGTGGTAGGCGTCGATCACGTCGCGGTAGCGCTCGAGGGAGAAGATCAGGGTGACGTTGACGCTGATGCCCTCGGCGATGATCGCGGTGATGGCGCCGAGGCCGTCCGCGGTGGCCGGGATCTTCACGAGCAGGTTCGGCTCGCCCACCGCCGCCCACAGCTCACGGGCGCGGGCGATGGTCGCCTCCGCGTCGTGGGCGAGACGGGGGTCGACGTCGAGCGACACCCTGCCGTCGACGCCGTCCGTGCGGTCGTACAGGGGACGCAGGACTCGGCAGGCGGCCCGCACGTCGTCGGTGGTGATGGCGAAGACGGTGTCCTCGACGCTCGTGCCGGCCGCGGCGAGCTCTCTGAGCTGCGGCGTGTAGCGCTCACCGCGCTCCAGCGCCGAGGCGAAGATCGTCGGGCTGGTCGTGATGCCGACGACGCCGCGGTCCGCGACCAGTGCCTCCAGCCTGCCGCCGGCGAGAAGCTCGCGGGACAGGTCGTCGAGCCAGATCGAGACTCCGGCGGCGGTGAGGGCGGCGAGCGGGTGGTCGTGGGCGATGAGCATGTCTGTCTCCAAGGTCGGGAACTGGTGCGGGGCGGGCTGGACTGTCGCTGGTGCCGCCCGTGGTGGGCGCGGCGGAAAGGCCGCCAGTGGTGAGCGGAAGCGCCGACGTGCTCGAGCGACACGATCCGGCCGCCGTCGCTGTCGCTGTCGCCGTCACGCCGGGCGGGAGCGCTTCGTCCTGATAGGACAGCTCCCGCACGGCGAACCGCTCCCGCGGCAGGGCATCGAGGCCACGCGAGCGGTGATGCCGTCGTCAGCGGGCAACTTCCCCGCGCCCGGGGCGAACTGGACCTCGGAGCCGGTCGCGACCAGCAGCACAAGCGCGTTCCTCGTGGTCGATCAACGAGGACGCGGGTCCGGGCGACCGCTGATGCTCCACGACGCGGGTAGCCGGAATGCGGTCGTCCAAACGTGTTCAGCCACGCCGGCGTGCTGCCGCGGCGGGGCCGAGAGGCTGCGGGACGAACCTGATCAGTCTTGGTCGGGCGGCCTCGGCGACGCGGGCGCGGCCGGATCGAGATCCGCCTGGCGAAGGCGGAACACCTGCAGTTCGATGCCGAAGTACTTCGTGGTCTCGCCCACCCAGTGCATGCCGTTGTTCCGCACCGTCGTCGCCGCGCGGATGTTGCCCGGACGGACGACGGCGAACACCTCGTGCACGTCGTGGCTGAACGCCCAGCCGGCGAGGGCGTGGGTCGCCTCGGCGGCATATCCGTTGCCCCACGCGTCGGGGCGCAGGTGCCAGCCGATCTCCAGGTCCTCGGCGCCCGGCGGCAGCGGCAGGAGGATGGCGCCACCGATCAGCTGACCGTCGGCGGTGCGCTCGATCGCCCATCTCCCCGCCGCGGCCGGGAGACGGGCGCTTTCGGCGATCCACTGCTGCAGCAGCAACCGCATCGCCGCGTGGTCCGCAACCCTGTCCATCTCCGGGCTGAGCCAGCGGGTCACCTCGGTGTGCCCGTAGATCTCCAACGCGGCCGCCGCGTCGTCGACCTGCCACGGGCGCAGGGTCAGCCGCTCGGTGGTCAGCACGTCCGTCGTCGCGATCACGGGCAGATGCAGCCGCGAGGCAGCGCGGAAACCGTGGTGGCGGTGCAGTAGCGCACACCGAGCGCGTCGTGCTCCGCCCAGGGGTGGGGGCACACGGCGCAGACGCCGGTGGTGTCGGCGCGGTCGTCGAGATCAATGGTCAGTGGCATTGAGGGAAACATGATGGTCCCCGCCTCCAGCCGACTCGGCCGGGCTTCGTGGTACGCCCAAGGCGGCACCAGCTTGACCGCTGCTGCGCGAAATGCCCTCGGTCGTCCCCATCTTACCCGGCTCTGGCGACCACGTCGCGCCTGCTCGCCATCACGATGCCGTTGTCCATGATCGCCGTCGGCCTGCTGGGCCGGGGTGCGCTCGGGCTCGGTGTCGGGGCCTCGGTCCTGCTCGCCGCGGCGCCGGCTCCCACCGATCCCGTGCTCGCGAGCGGGCCCCCTGACAGCGTCTGCAAGTACCACCAACTCAAGATCATCGCGCACTTCGCCACTACCAACAGGGCGTTTCGGGACTCGTGCACAACCTGCCGGTCGTGGCTTGGGAGGCCGATGCCGCGCTGGAGGTGCAGAACGTCAAGCCGACGGGTTGTTGCCGCGGCCACCGGCACCGACCATCCTTTGTGGACGGTCTGGCCACACCCGCGAGGGCTTGGCCGGGCGCGCGCGTACCCGCGCTGCGGCCTCCGGAAACGTTTCGCCCGGGCCGGCAGGATCTCGCACCGGGGCCCGGCAGCCGGTAGCCTCGGTGGGCTGACCGAGTCAGCAACCGCCCGGACCCGCGGTCTCGTCACCTCGCAGTGAGGAGATCCACCGATGGGCAGGATCGCCCTGGTGTCCGAGCACGCCAGTCCGCTGACAGCGCCCGGCCGGCTGCACGCGGGAAGCCAGAGCCTCTACGTCGCGAACGTCTCGGCCGCGTTGAGCTGTATCGGTCACGAGGTCGTCGTCTACACCCGGCGCGACGATCCGCACACACCCGCCAGGACACGCGTCCGTGCCGGCTATGAGGTGGTGCACGTTCCCTCCGGGCCGGCCAGGAGGATCACCGCTGACGAGGCGACCGTCCATGCCGGGGACTTCGCGAGATTCCTCAGCACCGACTGGAACACGAACCGGCCGGACGTCGTGCACGCACAAGGCTGGCTGTCCGGCATCACGGCGGTCCTGGGAGCCCGGCACAACCAGGTGCCAGTGGTGCAGACATTCCACACGCTGGGCGCCGACCTCCAGCGGCATCAGGACGAGAACGACTCTCTCGCGATGAAACGCCTGTCCGTCGAACGGCTTCTCGGCCAGGAGGTCGCCCACGTCGTCGCCACCCGCACGGACGAAGCCGAAGACGTGGTGAAGATGGGCATCAGCCGCGCGAAGGTGTCCGTCATTCCCCACGGCGTCGACTTGACCCTCTTCACCCCGCAGGGCTTGACCGCCGGGCGCAACGGTGTGCGTCGCATCGTGTCGGTCGGACGCCTGCTGCCACACCAGGGATTCGACGACCTGATCCGCGCCCTGACCTCTCTGGAGGACGCCGAGCTGGTGATCGTCGGCGGCGGATCCGTGAACGGACGGCTGCGCGGCGACACGGAGGCGAGACGACTGCGTGCGCTCGCCCGCGTACGCGGTGTCTCACACCGAGTCACGCTGGCCGGGCATCTGCGCCACCACGAGCTGCCCGCGCTGCTGCGATCGGCGGACGTCGTGGCGTGCACGCCGTGGTACGAGTCGTTCGGCGTCGCGGCGCTCGAAGCGATGGCGTGCGGAGTTCCGGTGGTGGCGACCTCCGTCGGCGGTTTCGTCGACACCGTGGTGAACGGACAGACCGGGATCCAGGTACCGCCGAGGAATCCGGGCGCGATCGCGAAGGCGTTGCGAACGCTTCTCCCGAACGACACCCGCCGGGAGCTGCTCGGAGCCGCCGGACACGACCGGATGCACGCGCGGTACTCGTGGCATCGCATCGCCTCCGAACTGATGCAGGTCTACACCGCCGCGGGCCGCTCGTCGTTCACCGGATCCAGAACAGTCTCTTTGCGACAGTCGCATGTGGACTTCTAGCTGGGCACGACCGCGGCGTTCTGCTTGCCGTGCCGGTCGATCACCGTTCGATGCGTGTAGGGTTGGGCTCGTCGAGTTCTTCTCGCATGTGAGCGGTCAGGCTCATGTCGTCCTCGGTCACGCACTGACGCCGCTTCTGATGCCGGCAGAACTCACCTCGCCCGCAGGCCCTTCTCGCCTGCCGGCCCATTCGAAAGGCCCCCCGCCTCATGGTTCGCACCTACGGCTTCATGAGCACGTATCCACCCACCCAGTGTGGGCTCGCCACGTTCACCTCCGCTCTCCGTCATCATCTGACCGCCGCCACCCCTGGCGGCGAGGGCCGCGTCGTCCGCGTACTCGCGGAGGCCGAGCCCGGCGCGGCTGAGCCGTCGGTGCACGAGATGCGTCCCGGCGGGGCCGAGTCCGCCGCCAGTGCCCTCAACGGGTGCGACGTCGCGGTGGTGCAGCACGAGTACGGGATCTACGCCGGTGACGACGGCGCGGAGGTGCTGAGCGTGCTCGCCCGGTTGCGGGTACCGGTGATCGTCGTGCTGCACACCGTGCTCACCGCACCCACCCCAGGTCAGCGCCGGGTCCTCGAGGCCGTCGTCGACCACGCCGACGCCGTGGTCACCATGTCGGAGACCGCGAGGAACCGCCTCCTGGCGGGCTATGCGGTCGACCGGCCTCACGAGGTCGTGGTGATTCCGCACGGCGCCGTCCCCGCCCACAGACGCGCGACAGGCGCGCCAGGACGCGGACCGCTCATCCTCACCTGGGGCCTTCTGGGGCGCGGCAAGGGCGTCGAGTGGGGCATCGCCGCGCTGGGCGCGCTGCGCGACCTGCGGCCCCGCTACCTGGTGGCGGGGCAGACCCATCCCAAGGTGCTGGCGCACGAGGGTGAGGCGTACCGGACGCACCTGCGCGATCACGCCGCCGCCCGCGGCGTCACGAACCTGGTCGAGTTCAACCCGGCCTACCTCGAAGCGGAGGCGCTCGCGGACCTGGTCGGGCGGGCCGACGTCGTCCTGTTGCCGTACGACTCGTCCGAACAGGTCACGTCCGGAGTGCTCGTCGAAGCCCTCGCGGCAGGGAAACCGGTGGTCGCCACGGTGTTCCCGCACGCGGTCGAACTGCTGGCGGACGGGGCCGGACTGCTGGTGCCGCACCGGGATCCCGCCGCCATCGCCGCGGCGTTGCGCCGGGTGCTCACCGAGCCGGGACTCGCCGCCGGAATGCGCGACCGGTCCGCGCACCTGAGTCCGGCGCTGAGCTGGCCCGCGGTGGCGAGCCGGTACCACCACCTGGCCGAGGACCTGCTCACCACCCGACTCGTCATGACGAGGTGAGCGGCCTCGATTTCGCCCACCTGATCCGGCTGAGCGACGACACGGGTCTGTTCGAACACGCGGAAGGCCCGTTGCCGCGCCGGGAGCACGGCTACTGCCTCGACGACGTCGCCCGCGGGCTGGTCGTCCTGAGCCGCGAGCCGCGGCTGTCCGCCGAAATGGCCGCGCTGGCGGACCACTACCTGGCTTTCATCGCCTACGCGCAGACCGAGGACGGGCGCTTCCACAACCGGCTCGGCACCGGCCGCACCTGGCAGGACGAGCCTGGCCTGGGCGACTGGTGGGGACGCGCGTTGTGGGGCCTCGGCACCGCCGCCGCCCGCTGCCCGCTGCCGTGGATCCGCGAGGCCGCACTGGAGTGCTTCGAGCGCAGCGCACACCACCGGCCGCCGTCGGTGCGCACGATGGCGTTCGCCGCGCTCGGTGCCGCCGAAGTGCTGGCGGCCGATCCCGTGCACGCTCCCGCTACCGCGCTGCTCGGCGACATCGCCTCGTACGTCGGTGAACCACGTCCTGACGCGAACTGGCCGTGGCCGGAGAACCGGCTGTTCTACGCCAATGCCGCGCTGCCAGAAGCGCTGATCGCCGCCGGCGACCTCCTGGGGAACGACAAGATCCGCGACCACGGGCTGCGGCTGCTGGAGTGGCTGCTGGCCGTCGAGTCCGTCGACCTCCACCTCTCGCCGGTCCCGACCGGCGGCTGGTATCTCGGTGAGCCGCGCCCCGCGTTCGACCAGCAGCCCATCGAGGTCGCGGCGATGGCCGACGCCTGCGCCCGCGCCTACCGGATCACCGCCGACCCGGCGTGGCTCGCCGGTGTCCACCGTTCGATCGCGTGGTTCAACGGCGACAACGATCGCGGCTCACTGATGCACGACGAGCAGACCGGCGGCGGCTACGACGGACTGACGCCGGCCGGCCCGAACATCAACCAGGGCGCCGAGTCGACGTTGGCACTGCTCTCCACCCGGCAACACCTGCGCACGCTCCTGAGGAGCACTGGATGAACGCCCGCGTCACGCGCAGCTCGCTGCGGCTGCGCCCGGACCCGCGCCGGGTCATCACCAAGCTTTTCGTGCCAGGAGAGGAAGTTCCCGAGCACGAGTCGC
>NZ_JBEXPJ010000104.1:0-31046 GCF_040611995.1 Lentzea sp. NPDC006480 | reverse complement strand
GGTCCACCCGGTGCACATCGGCTCGTCCTGCGTCGTCGGCCACAACGTGCACATCGAGCTCAGCCGAGGCGGCGGCCCAGGTCGTCCAGACCGTTCCACGCCGCGCAGCAGCCGTAGGCCAGGGCAGCCGCCAGCGGCCACGCGAGAATCCCCCACCACGTCTCCAGCGACGGCGCCACGAGCAGCGTGTCGCCGGGCTTGATCGTCGCCGGCATCGGGTACGCGCCCGCGGCCAGGTTGCCGCCCAGGTACTGGGAGAACCACGCCGCCGCGAACGACCCGGCCGTCATCGCCAGCATCACGACCGGCCCGCGCCGTTGCCGCAGCAGCCACACCGCGATGCCGGTGATCGCACCCGCGCCGAGACCGATCATCACGAACACCATCAGCGCGTCGAGCCGGTGATAGCTCTCCACGCCGATCGGGTAGAACTTGTTGTCGTTCGGCGACACGATCTTGAGCTGCGCCGGGGCGAGCCACGACCACAGGTAGCCGGCGGGCAGCCCGAACGCGAACGTCGTCAGCAGCACCACCAGGCCAGGCAGCAGATCCCGCTTCACCACGACCTTCGGCCGCGGCCGGATGTAGTGGTAGACGTACGGCGGCTCCGGCAGGGGTTCGATGCGAACCGGGGCAGCTTTCTCGTCCATTCGCGAGAGGTTACTACCGTGCTGAAGTGATCTCTCCGTGGCGGCTGCAGCGCGCCGCCCAGCCGTCCGGAGTCACCTGGACGACCATGCGGCGAGCGCACTCCGAGCAGTACCGCGGCGGGTCGATCATCGACAGGCGCTGACGGCAGAACGCGTGGTCGCCGTCAGCTTCCTCTTTGCCGCAGAAAGAGCAGAACACGGTCGTCATCACAGGGTCTGGCTCAGCGCCTTGATGGGCATGGACAGCTCCTCGAGCATGTCGAGGTCCTGCTGCGCCGGGCGGCCGAGGTTCGTCAGGTAGTTGCCGACGATGATCGCGTTGATGCCGCCGAGCATGCCCTGCTTGGCACCCAGGTCGCCGAACGTCAGCTCACGGCCGCCGGCGAACCGCAGGATCGTGCGCGGCAGGGCCAGCCGGAACGCGCCGACCGTGCGCAGCGCCTCGGCGCCCTCGACGACCGGGTAGTTCTCGTACGGCGTGCCGGGGTTCGGGATGAGGAAGTTCAGCGGAACCTCGTCGGGCTCCAGCTCGGCCAGCTGCACGGCGAACTCCGCGCGCTGGGCCAGCGTCTCGCCCATGCCGATGATGCCGCCGCAGCAGACCTCCATGCCGGCGTCGCGGATCATCCGCAGCGTGTCCCAGCGCTCCTCCCAGGAGTGCGTGGTCACGACCTCGGGGAAGTGCGAGCGGGCCGTCTCGAGGTTGTGGTTGTAGCGGTGCACACCCATCGCCACGAGCTCGTCGACCTGCTCCTGCGTGAGCATGCCCAGCGAGCAGGCGATCTGGATGTCGTTGCCGTCCTCGCGGATGGCCTTGATGCCGTCGCGCACCTGAGAGAGCAGCCGCTTGTCCGGGCCGCGCACGGCAGCGACGATGCAGAACTCGGTCGCGCCGGTGTCGCGGGTCTGCCGGGCCGCGCGCACCAGGCCGGGGATGTCCAGCCAGGCGCTTCGCACCGGGGACGGGAACTGGCCGGACTGCGAGCAGAAGTGGCAGTCCTCGGGGCAGCCGCCGGTCTTCAGCGAGACGATGCCCTCGACCTCGACCTCCGGGCCGCACCAGCGCTCACGCACCTCGTGCGCCAGGGCCAGGAGCTCGGGGATCCGGTCCTCAGGCAGTTCGAGGACCTTTAGGACCTGTGCTTCGGACAGTCCGACACCTCGTTCGAGCACCTGCTCACGAGCCTCGTCGAGCACGTCGATCTGTTCCGGAGCTGCGGTCACGGTCTCTCCTCCTCCTGTGGCCTGGCGAGCACTATGCCTCACTGAATCCTTCATCGTGGAGCGACGTAGGTCACTGGACCGCGAACTGAGCCGCGAACGTCTCCGGGTCGAACTCGCCCCCGAACCACGGTGAAAACGATCTCTTGGCGACCGCCAGGAAATCCACAGAACCGAGCTTTGTCACACCTTGAGGCAGTGCGCCGAGCAAAGGACCGGCCGCCGCCTGGGGCAGATCGGCCAGGTTGGTGAGGGAGGCGAGGTCGGGGTGCAACGGCCAGCTGCCGACCACGACACCGAGCGACTCGATGCCGCGCCGTTGCAGCGCCTCAGCCGTCAGAGCGGTCGTGTTGAGCGTCCCGAGCCCTGCTTGAGCCACGATCAGCACCGGCGCGTTCACCGCCCAGGCGATGTCGGCCAGGGTGGATCCGCCCTCGTCGAACCGCACCAGCAGCCCGCCCGCACCCTCGACCAGCACCAGGTCGTGGGTCTCGTCGAGCTCGGTGACGGCCTTGGCGACGTCCGCGGGGTGCACGGTGGCCATGCCCGCCCGTCTGGCCGCGGTGTCGGGCGCCAGCGGGTCGGGGTATCTGGCCAGCTCACGGGTCGTCACGTCGCCCGCCAGCCGCGCGACCTCGGCCACATCGCCCGGCTCGCCGGGCAGCAGACCGGTCTGCGCGGGTTTCAGCACCGCGACCCGTCTGCCCTCTGCCCTGGCCAGCGCCGCTATGCCAGCGGTGACCGCGGTCTTGCCGACCTCGGTCCCGGTTCCGGTGATCACCAGCACGCTCACAGGCACTCACCCTAGGCCGTGACCTACGGTGACAGCATGAGTGACGAGCCGATCGTGATGTACGGCGCCGAATGGTGTGGTGACTGCCGCCGGGCCAAGTCCTGGCTGACCCGCAACAACGTGCCGTTCACCTACGTCGACGTGGAGCACGACGACGAGGCGCGCGACCGGGCGATCGAGATCGCGGGCCGCAGGAACATCCCCGTCGTGGTGTTGCCGAACGGCGAGTTCCTCGTCGAACCTTCCGACACTCAGCTCGCCGCCGCGATCACGCCCTGACAGATCGTCGCGACGTCGTCGTCCGTGCTGATGAACGGCGGCATCGTGTAGATCAGATCGCGGAACGGACGCAGCCACACCCCGTTGTCGACCGCCGCCTTGGTGGCTCGTGCCATGTCCACGGGCTCGTGCAACTGCACGACGCCGATGGCACCGAGCACCCGCACGTCCCTGACGGTCGGCAGCTCCCGAGCGGGCGCCAAGCCGTTCTTCAAGCCGGTCTCGATCCGGGCGACCTCGCGCTTCCAGTCCTGCGAGAGCAGCAGGTCGATCGACGCCAGCGACACCGCCGACGCGAGCGGGTTGCCCATGAACGTCGGCCCGTGCGCGAGGACAGGCACCTCGCCCTTGCTGATCCCGTCCGCCACCCGGGACGTGCACAGGGTGGCGGCCATCGACAGGTATCCGCCGGTCAGCGACTTGCCGAGGCACATCACGTCCGGGCTGACGTTCGCGTGGCCGGCACCGAACAGCTCACCGGTGCGCCCGAAGCCCGTGGCGATCTCGTCGAACACCAACAGCACGTCGTGTGTGTACGCAAGCTCACGCAGCACGTGCAGGTAGCGCGGGTCGTGGAACCGCATGCCACCCGCGCCCTGGACGACCGGCTCGACGATGATCGCGGCGAGCTCGTGCGCGTGCTGTTCGATCAGGTCCGAGAGGTGCTGGACGTACGCGGTGTCCATCTCGGCCGGCGGCACGTCGGCGAAGACCTGCTGCGGCAGAATTCCACGCCACAACGAATGCATCCCGCCCTCGGGGTCGCAGACGGACATCGGGTTGAACGTGTCGCCGTGGTAACCACCGCGCCACGTCAGCATCCGGTGCTTCTCCGGACGCCCCCGCGAACGCCAGTACTGCAGGCACATCTTGACCGCGACCTCGACCGACACCGAGCCGGAGTCGCACAGGAACACGTGCTGCAACGGCTCCGGTGTGATCTCGACGAGCTTCGCGCAGAGCCGGATGGCGGGCTCGTGCGTGAGCCCGCCGAACATCACGTGGCTCATCCGGCCGAGCTGGTCGGTGACGGCCGCGTCGAGCACCGGGTGGCGGTAGCCGTGGATGGCCGCCCACCAGGACGACATGCCGTCGATCAGCTCCCGGCCGTCCGCGAGCGTGAGCCGGACACCCTCCGCCTCGGTGACGAGCAGCGGTTCCTGGGTGCCCGGCATCGGGCCGTACGGGTGCCAGACGTGCGCCTGGTCGAGCTTCAGCAGGTCGTCCACCTGCCAGACATTAAGCGAGCCGCACGGGCAGCGTGTGCAGACCGCGGATCAGCGTGCTGTCCCGCCACACCAGCGTGTCCGGCTCGGCGGCGAGCTGCAGGTTCGGGAACCGCGCGAGCAGCTGCGTGAGCGCCACGTCGAACTCCAGCCGGGCCAGCGGCGCACCCAGGCAGAAGTGGAGGCCGTGCCCGAACGCGACGTGCCCCTGCGCGGACCGGGTGACGTCGAGCTGGTCGGCGTTCTCGTAGCGCTCGGGGTCCCGGTTCGCCGCGATCAGCGACACCAGGACGATCTCGTTTTCGGGGATCGTGACGCCGCCGAGCTCGATCGCTTCCTTGGTGTAGCGGAAGGTCGCGAGGTTGACCGGTCCTTCCAGCCGCAGGAACTCCTCGGTGCTCGCCGGGATCAGCTCCGGGCGGTCCTTGAGGATCTGCAGCTGGTCCGGGTTGCGCAGCAGCGCCAGCACCGCGTTGCCGATGAGGTTCACCGTCGTCTCGTGGCCGGCTACGAGCAGCAGGAACGCCATCGAGACCAGCTCTTCGGTGTTCAGCCGGTCGCCGGAGTCGTCGGCGTGCACGAGTGCGGAGAAGAAGGTGTCGTTCGGTTCGGCCTCGGCGATCGCCATGACGTGCTGGTAGAGGAACCCGGCCATCGAGGCCGCCGCGGCCTGGACCTGCTCCGGCGTGCCGAACGACAGCAGCTGGTTCGACCACTCGCGGAAGTCGTCGCGGTTGTCGATCGGGATGCCGAGCAGCTCGCAGATGACCGTGATCGGCAGCGGGAAGGCGAACGCCTCCAGCAGGTCGACCTCGTCGCCGTCGTTCAGCTTGGCGATCAGCTCGGCCGCGATCTCCTGCACGCGCGGGCGCATCAGCTCGATGCGGCGGGCGGTGAACGCCTTGGTGACCAGCTTGCGCAGCCGGGTGTGGCCCGGCGGGTCCATGTTCAGCATGTGCACGGCGAGCGTGGGCTCGATCTCGCGCCGTTCGTACTCCCCGGAGGCGTGCACGGCCATCAGGTGGCCGCCCTCCAGGATGTTCTTGCTGACTCTGGGATCCGTGAGGGCGATCTTCGCCTCGTCGTACCGAGTCACGAGCCAGACCTTGAGCCCACGCGGCAGGCGGACTTCCCGCACAGGCCCCTCGGCACGCACCATGTCGTGCACTTCGTGGGGGTTCTGCAGGTAGTCGTCGGGCAACTGGGTGAGTGTCGTCACCCAACCCAGTTAACCCCGTTAACTCAACTCTCGCCACTATTTCTCGAGCGATCCTCGTTCCTGCACCGTCCCCGTGGTGCCGTCCGGGTCGGTGAAGTCGAAGAAGCTGGCGCAATCGCGTCGTTCCGGGTCGATTCCGCCATCGAAACCGCTCTGCCCGTCAGGCAAACCGGCGTTGTGCCTCAACGGCATGACTTCCACGTCTCTTTCGGACATTTCAGAATGTGCGGCCTCGATGTCGTGAGTCCGGCCCTGACGTAGAAGTCCTTGGCCCGCTCATGAACCCGCCCGGTGGTGTTCGATGGCGGTCTGCGGCAACAGGATGAACGCCCGCCGCCGCTACCAGCGCTCCCGTGAGGTGAAGTGATGGCCCGCCTGCTGTCGTTGAACGTCGGCCTGCCCAAGGATGTCTCCTGGCACGACAAGACCGTCCACACCGGAATCTTCAAGCAACCGGTCACCGGCCCTCGAATGGTTCGCCGACTCAACATCGACGGTGACGGCCAGGGCGACCTCGGCGGTCACGGCGGCGAGAACCGCGCTGTCCTGGTGTACCAACGGGAGTCGTACGAGCACTGGCAGACCGAGCTGGACAGGGAGTTCGAGTACGGCCAGTTCGGCGAGAACTTCACCGTCGAGGGGCTGGCCGACACCGAGGTGCACATCGGCGACCGGTTCCGCATCGGGGAAGCCGAGTTCGAGGTCACGCAGCCGCGCGTCACGTGCTACCGCGTCGGCATGCGTCTCGGCGAACCTCGCATGCCGTCGTTGCTGGTCGCGCACGGCCGCCCCGGCTTCTACCTGCGCGTGATCACCGAGGGCGAAGTCCAGGCGGGGGACGAGATCGAGCGCACCCGCGTCGGCAGGCACCGGATGAGCGTCGCGGCGATCGACGCGTTGCTCTACCTGCCCGGCAAGGATCCGGAGAGCCTGCGCAAAGCCGTCGACATCCCGGAGCTGAGCCCGGGATGGCAGGGCTCGTTCCGCGAGCTCCTCGCCCCTGGACCCGAGAAAACGACCGCGTGGCAAGGCTTTCGGCCGTTGACCGTGACCGAGATCGTGCCGGAGAGCCCGACCGTGACGTCGTTCCACCTCGCCGGTGACGACCTGCCTCGGCCGCTTCCCGGTCAATACCTGACGGTCCGGGTCAACTCGGGTGTCCGCAGCTACTCGTTGTCGTCCGACTCGTACCGGATCAGCGTCAAGCGCGACGGCGAGGTCAGCACCTATCTGCACACTCAGCTGAAAGTCGGCGACACACTCGACGTCGCCGCGCCCCGAGGCGACTTCGTCCTCCAACCCGGCGACGAACCGGTGATCCTGCTGTCCGCGGGAGTCGGCGTCACACCGGTGCTGGCGATGCTGCACGCGTTGCAGGGCAACGATCGTGAAGTCTGGTGGTTGCACACGACCCGTTCGGCAGACCACGCTTTCGCAGCCGAGGTACGTCAGCTGAACCCCGGCCACCAGCTCGTCCACCACTCGGACCACGGCCGCCTCACCCGCGAGCACCTCAACGGCCTGCCCGCCACCGCGTCGGCCTACCTCTGCGGCCCCAGCGCGTTCATGGCCGACATGCGCGCCGCCCTCATCGACCTCGGCCTCGACCCCGCCCGCATCCACAGCGAACTGTTCGGCGCGCGTTCGTCCATCAACCCCGGCCTCATCGGCACGGAAACCGTTGCGCCGCACCAACCCACCCCGGAAGGCAACGGTCCGAAGATCACGTTCGCGCGCAGTGGCCTGACCGCGGCCACCCGAGGTGATGAGCCGATCCTCGAACTGGCCGAAGCGTGCGACGTCCCGACCCGCTGGTCCTGCCGCACCGGCGTCTGCCACACGTGCGTGACGCCGATCGTCTCCGGCACTGTGAGGCACGACCCGGAGCCGTTGGAACCACCGGCTCCCGGCCATGCGCTCGTCTGCTGCGCGCGGCCGGAAACCGACCTGGTACTGGATCTCTAGCGCTGGATCGTCACGCCGCGGATCGTCTTGAGGTCACCGAAGAGCGACGGCGTCGGCTGGACCCGGTAGTTGTCCACCACCAGCAGCTCCTTCGACTTGTCGCGCTTCTGGACCTCCAGGTGCACCGCGACGTGGCCCTCGTGCGTCTTGAAGACGATCTTCAGTTCCTCGATCAGCTCCGGCGTCAACGTCTTGGTGTGCAGCCCGAGGACGAGCGGCGGGTCCGCGTCCGGGTTCATCTCCGCGTCGCTGATGTCGAGCGGGACGACACCGTCACCGAAGATCGCCATCTTGTCCTCGCGCCAGTTCACCCGGCCCTTCACGCACACGGCGGAGTCGAGCTCCAGGTCGTCGCGCAGCACCTCGTAGGACTTCGGGAAGAACAGCACCTCGATGGACGCGTCCAGGTCCTCGATGACCGTGATCGCCCACGGCAGGCCGTTCTTGTTCACCCGGCGCTCGATCGACGAGATCATGCCCGAGACGATCAGCTCGCCTTCCTTGGGCGGGTCGTCGAGCACGACCGCGATCGGGCGGGGCGCGTACTTCCGCAGGATCCGCTCGGCACCGTCGAGCGGGTGCGACGACACGTACAGCCCGAGCATTTCCTTTTCCAGGCTCAGCATCTGCTTGCGCTGGTACTCGTCCGTGCCGAACTTGAGGTGGGCCAGCGGGGAGGCGCTGTCGTCCGGATCGTCGCCGCTGTCGGCGCCGAACAGGTCGAACTGGCCTTCCGCTTCCTTGCGCTTGATCGGCACGACGGCGTCGACCGCGTCCTCGTGCACCTGGATCAGCGACAGACGGGTGTGGCCGAACGAGTCGAACGCGCCCGCCTTGATCAGCGACTCGATCACGCGCTTGTTGCACGCGACGAGCTCGGACTTGTCCATGAAGTCCGTGAAGGACGTGTAGTTGCCCTTCTCCCGGCGCGTCTTGATGATCGACTCGACGACGTTCGCGCCGACGTTGCGGACCGCGCCGAGACCGAAGCGGATGTCCGTGCCGACCGCACCGAAGCGCAGCGCCGACTCGTTGACGTCCGGCGGCAGCACCTTGATGCCGAGGCGGCGGCACTCGGCGAGGTAGACCGCGGACTTGTCCTTGTTGTCGCCGACCGACGTGAGCAGGGCGGCCATGTACTCGGCGCGGAAGTTCGCCTTGAGATACGCCGTCCAGTACGAGATCAGGCCGTACGCGGCCGCGTGCGACTTGTTGAACGCGTAGCCGGCGAACGGGAGGATCGTGTCCCACAGCGCCTGGATCGCCTCGTCGGAGAAGCCGCGCGGGTCGGCCCGCATACCGGCCTGGAAGCCCTCGAACTCCTTGGCCAGAACCTCGGCCTTCTTCTTGCCCATGGCCTTGCGGAGCACGTCCGCTCGACCCATCGAGTAGCCCGCGACCTCCTGGGCGATGAACATGATCTGCTCTTGGTAGACGATCAGACCGTGCGTCTCGCCGAGGATCTCCTTGAGCGGTTCCTCGAGCTGCGGGTGGATCGGCTTGACTTCCTGGCGGCCGTTCTTGCGGTCCGCGTAGTCGTTGTGCGCGTTCACACCCATCGGGCCGGGGCGGTACAGCGCGCCGACTGCGACGATGTCCTCGAACGACGTCGGCTGCATGCGGCGCAGCAGGTCGCGCATCGGGCCACCGTCCAGCTGGAACACGCCGAGCGTGTCGCCGCGGCCGAGCAGCGCGTACGTCTCCGGGTCGTCCATCGGGAGGGTGTCGAAGTCCGGCACCGCGTCCTTGCCGCGGTTCGCCTCGATGTTCTCGATGGCGTCGCCCATGACCGTGAGGTTGCGCAGCCCGAGGAAGTCCATCTTCAGCAGGCCGATGTTCTCGCACGACGGGTAGTCCCAGCCGGTGATGAACGAGCCGTCGTCGCGGTACCAGAGCGGGATGGAGTCGGACAGCGGGTCCTTCGACATGATGACCGCGCACGCGTGCACACCGGCGTTGCGGATCAGGCCCTCGAGACCGAGCGCGGTGTCGAAGATCTCCTTCACCTGCGCGTCGGTCTCCAGCAGCGAGCGGACCTCGGCGGCCTCGCCGTAGCGCGGGTGGCTCTTGTTGACGATGCCGTTGAGCGGGATGTCCTTCGCCATGATCGGCGGCGGCAGCGCCTTGGAGATCTTGTCCGCGATCGCGAAGCCCGGCTGACCGTGGTGCACGCGCGCCGAGTCCTTCAGCGCGGCCTTGGTCTTGATGGTGCCGAACGTGATCACCTGGGCGACCTTGTCCGCGCCGTACTTCTCGCTGGCGTAGCGGATCATCTCGCCACGCCGGCGGTCGTCGAAGTCGATGTCGATGTCGGGCATGGCGGTGCGCTCGGGGTTCAGGAACCGCTCGAACAGCAGGCCGTGCGGGATCGGGTCGATGTTCGTGATGCCCATCGCCCACGACACGGCCGCGCCTGCCGCGGAACCACGGCCGGGGCCGACGCGGATGCCGACGCTGCGGGCGTAGTTGATGAGGTCGGCGACGATCAGGAAGTACGCCGGGAAGCCCTTGTCGATGATGACCTGGGCCTCGAAGTCGCACCGCTTGATGTACTCCTCCGGGACCTCGGAGCCGCGGAACCGCCACTCGAGGCCGCGCCGGATCTCCTTGCGGAACCAGGAAGCCTGGGTCTCGCCCTCGGGCACCTCGAAGTTCGGGATCCGGTCCTTGACGCTCCAGATGTCGTCGTACGACTCGACCATCGACGCGACGAGCAGCGTGTTGTCGCACGCCTCCGGCAGGTCCTTCCAGATCTGCCGCATGTCCTCGGACGACTTCAGGTAGTAACCGTCGCCGTCGAACTTGAACCGGTTCGGGTCTGTCAGCATCTTGCCGGACTGCACGCAGAGCAACGCGGAGTGCGTGTCCGCCTGGTCCTTGGTGACGTAGTGGCTGTCGTTGGTCGCGAGCGGCGGGATGCCGAGCTTCTTGCTGATCTCCAGCAGGCCCTCGCGAACCCGGCGCTCGATGTCGAGGCCGTGGTCCATCAGCTCCAGGAAGAAGTTCTCCTTGCCGAAGATGTCCTGGTAGTCGGACGCGGCCTGCAACGCCTCCTGGACCTGGCCCAGTCGCAGCCGGGTCTGCACCTCGCCGGACGGGCAGCCGGTCGTCGCGATGATGCCGTCGGCGTGCTGCGCGACGAGCTCGCGGTCCATGCGGGGCTTGTAGTAGTAGCCCGTCTTGCTCGCCTCGGTGTGCAGCCGGAAGAGGTTCCGCAGCCCGTCGGCGTTGCGCGCCCACATCGTCATGTGCGTGTACGCGCCGGCACCGGAGATGTCGTCGCCGCGCTGGCCCGGGTCGCCCCAGAAGACCGGCTTCTTGTGCAGGCGGTTGTGCGGCGCGAGGTAGGCCTCGATGCCGATGATCGGCTTGATGCCGGTCTTCGTGGCCGTTTGGTAGAACTCGTCGGATCCGTACATGTTGCCGTGGTCGCTCATGCCCACAGCGGTCATGCCGAGCCGCTCGGCTTCCTCGAACAGCGGTGCCACCTTGGCCGCGCCGTCGAGCATCGAGTACTCGGTGTGCACGTGCAGGTGCACAAACGAGTCCGCCACCGTACCTCCAGGAGATCGAACGGACGCGTGGGAAGTACGCGAAATCCGGATCCGCCAACCCTATCCCGCCTCGAAGATCACCTCACGGAGGCTCGGCGGTTTGTCGCCGTGATCTCGATCCGGTACGCAGTGACGCGGCGGCCACAAGCGCCGGGTAGCGTTCAATTCGTGGTGGCCCCTGATCCAGTAGACGCTCGCCTGCTCGCCGTTCTAGCCGAGTCGGGCCGCGCCGCCGTGCACGAGATCGCCCAGCGTCTGGGCATGGATCCGCGCGAAGCCGCCATGCGCCTGATCACCCTCTCCGGCAGCGGTCTCCCCCTGCTCGTCGGCGTCGAATGCGATCCCAACGGCATCCGCAGGGCCCTGGCCAACGCCGCGGCCTACGGCAACTACCTGGGCGGCCCGCCGAGCGGCCCGTACTCGGTGCACCAGAGCGGCCCCCACCACGTGAGCGGCCCGCACCAGGTCCCGTACCCGCCGCAGAACCCGCCCAGCCAGCCCTTCCCGGCCCAGCCGCAGCCCGCACCGCAGGCCACCTGGGGCCCGCCCCAGTCAGCGGGCTGGGTCCGCGCGGACCAGCCGCAGCCCAAGCCGTTCTCGCGCACCGGCAAGATCGGCTCCACGCTGGAAGCCGACAGCCTCGAAGGCGCCCGCCTCTCCATCCAGCTGGTGGAGGTCGTGGACCCGGCCGACTTCCTCTTCACCGCGGCGGGCTACAAGCTGGCCGAGGGCGAACGGGCCGTGGTCGTCCACACCGAGGTGACCAACACCTCGCAGCTCCCGTACACCTCGCTGCCGGACATGTACCTGGTGCTGGTCACGAAGACCGGTGAGACGGTCACCAAGGCCCCGGTCTCGCTCTCCTCGCGCCCGGCCCACAAGCTGGGCGCGCAGCCCGGTGAGACCGCGGGCGGCCACACGGTCTTCGTCCTGCCGGACACGACCGAGGTGATCCAGGTCCGCTGGAGCGTCCGCCCCGAGGTGGACATCAACACCCTGGTCTGGACGGTCGAGGACTAAGCCAGGACCTTCAGCGCCGCCGCGTGCACGCCCGGCGCGGCGGCGAGGTACTCGGTGCTGGTCAGCTCCCACGGCTTGCCGTCCAGATCGGTGACGACACCGCCCGCTTCCTGGACGAGCAGCACGCCGGACGCGTGCGCGCGCACGTTGTCGTACTGCCAGTGCAGGTCCATCCGTCCGGCGGCGACCTGGGCGAGCTGATGGGTCACCGGCACCGAGATCCGGACGTAGAGGGCCTCCTTCGCCATCGCGCTGTACGAGGCGCCCACCCGGTCCGCCATCGCCGGACCCTGGCCCGGCTGCGCCTGACCGGTGCCGGCCAGCGCGCCGTCCAGCGACGTCTTGCCGGAGACCCGCAGCCGCACGCCGTTCAGGAACGCGCCACCACCCTCGGTGGCCGTGAACATCTCGTCGAACAGCGGGAAGTAGACGACGGCGAGCACCGGGCGCCCGTCGCGGACGAGACTGACGCCGATGTTCCAGTCGGTCATGCCGTGGACCGCGTTCATGTTGCCGCCGACCGGGTCGACGAGCCACCACTCACCTGATTGCAGCGGGCCGGAACCGTGTTCGTCGTTGAGCCAGCTCGCGCTCGGGCGGATCTCGGCCAGTTCGGGCCGCAACAGGTCGACGACGGCTGCGTCGTTGTCACGAACGGCCGCGACGATCTCGGCCAGTCCCGACGCGCGCGACTCCGTCGAGTACCTGCGCAGCATGCGTGCTCCGGCGCGGCGAACGGCGGCGGTGGTGGAAGCGAGCAACTCCATGATGTTCTCCTGTCATGCAAGCGGATCTGAACCTGTTGACCGTGCTGGACGCCCTGCTTGAAGAGGGCAGCGTGATGGGTGCGGCACAACGGCTGCACCTGTCGTCACCCGCCGTCAGCCGCACGCTGGGCCGGATCAGGAAGGTGACCGGGGACGACATCCTGGTGCGGACGGGGCACTCGATGACGCCGACGCCGTACGCACTGGGGATCAGGGAAGAGGTGAACAGGCTGGTGCGGCAGGCCAACGCCGTGCTCGCGCCGAGCCGTGAGCTGGACCTCGCCGAGCTGGACCGCACCTTCACGGTCCAGTGCCACGACGCGCTCGCCTCGTCGCTGGTGCCCGTGCTGGTCGGCAGGGTCGCGGAACAGGCACCCGGCGTGCGGCTGCGGGTGCTCGCCGAGAACTCCGCCGACACCGACGACCTGCGGCACGGCCGGGTCGACCTGGAGCTCGGTGGCGGCCGTCCCGGCCTGCCGGAGTTCCGCTCCGAGACGCTCGGCACCGATCCGCTCGCGGTGGTCATGCGCACGGGCCATCCGTGCGCCGATCACCTCGACCTGCCGTCGTACGCGGCCCAACCGCACGTGCTGGTCTCCCGGCGTGGCCGGCTGACCGCCCCGATCGACGACCTGCTGGCGACCGAAGGCTTGCGGCGCAAGGTGATCGCGAGCGTGGCGACGGTCCACACCGCCCTGCAGATCGCGGCGGCGAGCGACGCGCTGGTCACCACCACGACGATCCTCTGCCGTCCGTTGATCGAGGCGTTCGGACTTCTCACCCGGCCGCTGCCGGTCGAGTCACCGGAGGCGCCGGTCAACTGCAACTGGCACCAGCGCTACGACTCCGACCTCGCCCACGCGTGGCTGCGCGACCAGGTGCGGGCCGCTCTCGCGGAGGCGCTAGCCCGCTAGCGGCAGGGCGACGGCGCCGGGAAAGCGCGGGTTCTCGGCCTCGTCGAGCATGGCCGCGGCCACGGTGTCCCTGCTGACCTTCGCCGCGAGATCGAACGGCGGCGCGGCGTCCAGGCCGACCGTGCGCCGGCCGGGGCTCTCCGGTTCGTCGCTGAGCACCCCGGCGTGGAAGACGGTGCCTCCGGCGGCGAGAACGGCGTCGTCGGCCGCGATCTTGTCCGGGATCCGGTCCCCCATGAACTTCCAGAGCACGGCGGCACCCTCGCCCGCCGCCTCCGCCGACGCGCCGGTGCCGTACGCGCCGAGCCAGATGATCCGCTTCGGTGCCGCGGCCACCACCGACTTGGCGCCGTCGAGCAGCACTCCCGCCACGTCCGTGCCGAGGCCGGAGAGGACGACGGAGTCCGCGCCGACGACCGCGGCGACGCTCTCCGGGTCGGTCACGTCGCCCGCGACCTTGCGCAGGTTCGGGTGGTCGAGGGCGATGCGCTGCGGGTCACGAGCGATCGCGGTGACGGAGTGGCCGCGTTCCAGCGCCTTGCGGGCGAGGGCGAGACCGGTCCGGCCGGAGGCGGCGAGAACGATGAGGTTCATGCCGAGAACGCTAGGCAGGCCACCGATTAACATCAAGTGAAAGCTCGTCAACCGGTGATTTACTCAGACGCAATCAGCCCTCTTCGCGCAGCTTCTCCAGCGCCGCCGCCAGGTCGTCCGGGTACTCCGACGTGAAGGTGACCCACTGGCCGTCGGCAGGGTGGTGGAAACCGAGCTGCCGGGCGTGCAGCCACTGCCGCGACACCCCGAGGCGCTTGGACAGCGTCGGGTCGGCGCCGTAGGTCAGGTCGCCGACGCACGGGTGGTGCAGCGCGGAGAAGTGCACGCGGATCTGGTGCGTCCGCCCGGTCTCCAGGTGCACCTCGACCAGCGAGGCGGCCCGGAACGCCTCCATCACCTCGTAGTGCGTGATGGACGGCTTGCCGGAGTTCATCACCGCGAACTTGTAGTCGTGCTTGGGGTGCCGGTCGATCGGGGCGTCGATGGTGCCCTTGATCGGGTCCGGGTGCCCCTGGACGATCGCGTGGTAGACCTTGTCCACGGTCCGCTCTTTGAAGGCGTGCTTCAACGCCGAGTACGCCGACTCGGACTTGGCCACCACCATCACGCCCGTGGTGCCGACGTCGAGCCGATGCACGACGCCCTGCCGTTCCGCGGCACCCGAGGTCGCGATGCGGCGCCCGGCAGCCGCCAGACCACCCACCACGGTCGGCCCGGTCCACCCCGGCGACGGGTGCACGGCCACTCCGACCGGCTTGTCGACGACGATGATGTCGTCGTCCTCGTGAATGATGATCAAGCCCTCGACCGGGATCGCCTGCACCGTGATCGGCTGCGGCGGGGCCGGCAGCGTGATCTCCAGCATCGCACCGGCGGTCAGCCGGTCCGACTTCCCGACGACCCGCCCGTCGATCAGCACGTCGTCCGCGTCGGCGATCGACGCGATCACCGTGCGGGACAGCCCGAGCAGCTTGGCGAGGCCCGCGTCGACACGCATGCCGTCCAGACCATCGGGAATCGGCAGCGTTCGGTAACCGCTCACGCGTCGACCTTCTTTTCCTCTTTGTGAACCGTCCCGTCGTAGTCGTGCTGCATGAGCGCCAGCACCACGATCGTCGCGCCACCGCAGACGATCGCCATGTCGGCGACGTTGAACACCGGCCACACTCGGCCGAACGGGTCGAAAAGCGACAGGAAGTCCACCACGTGGCCGCGCATCGGCCCCGGCTCCCGGAACAGGCGGTCGGCGAGGTTGCCGACGGCGCCGCCCAGCACCAGCCCGAGGCCGACGGCCCACGGCTGGGAGCGGAGGTTGCGCGAGATCCAGAGGATGAACCCGGCGACGCCCAGCGCGATGAGCGCCAGGATCCACGTCATGCCCTCGGCCATGCCGAACGCGGCGCCGGGGTTGCGGACGAACGTCAGGTAGAGCACGCCGCCGAACAGCTTGACCGGGTCGGCACCCTCGAGAAACGCCACGGACAGGACTTTGGTGAGGACGTCCAGGGCCAGCACGCCGACGGCGAGCACGGCGAGGATCTTGGTGCGCGGCTCGGGCAGCGACCCGGTGATCGAGAACTCCGGCTCGACGACGTCGTCCTCGGACACGACGCGCTCGGCGGGTTTCCCGGCGTCCGCCGCCGCGTCCGTTGCCGGGACGGGCTTCTCCTCGGCCGGCTTCTCCTCGACCGCGACCACAGCCACCGCCTCGGTGACGGTGTCGGTGTTGGTCTCAGCGCCGGTGTCGTCGTCATCGTCATCGGCGAGATCGACCCCGACGAACTCGTTCGACTTGCGATCCGCGACCGGCTTCGGCTCGCTGACCTGCTTTTCCGCAGGCTTCTCAGCGACCTCGTCGGCGGCCTTGGACTCGTCACTCACCAGGTCATTGTCCACTACCGGGACTACGCGAGGAACGGCGGCAGGGTTCGGCTGTCGTCCTCGGGCACCCAGCGGCCGTCGCGCTGCGTGTAGGTCCACTTCGGACCCTCGGTCACGAGAGTGCGCAGCGCCGCCACCAGACGATCCACGTGCTCGGCCGTCGTGCCCAGGCCGATCGACGCGCGCACAGCACGTTCCTCGTGCGATCCGGCCTGCTTGACGAGCCGGCCCACGATCACGTGTGCGCAGAACGCCCCGTCGCGGACGCCGATGCCGTACTCGGCGGACAGCGCCGCCGCGAGGAAGCCCGCGTCGAACCCGGAGATCGTGAAGCTGACGACGCCCACCTTGTCGGCGTCGGTCAGGATCGACAGCTCGCGGAAGCCCGGAATCGTGCGCAGGCCGTCGTACAGGCGCGTGAGCAGCTCCTGCTCGTGCGCGACCGTCTGCTCCCAGTGCCGCGACAGGATCTCGCAGGCAGAGGCCAGCGCGTGCACACCGACGACGTTCGGGCTGCCGGCCTCGTGCCGCTCGGGCACCGCGGACCAGGCCACGCCGAGGCGGTCGCCGTGGTCGGTCACCTTGGCCGTCGCACCACCGCCCACCAGGTACGGCTGGGCCTGCTGCAGCCAGTCCGAACGGCCGACGAGCACACCGGCACCGAACGGCGCGTAGATCTTGTGGCCGGAGAACGCGATGTAGTCGACGCCCAGCTCACGCACGTCGATCGGGCGGTGCGGGGCGAGCTGCGCGGCGTCGAGCGCGATCCGCGCGCCGTGCCTGCGGGCGACCTTCGCGAGCTCCGCGACCGGCCACAGCTCCCCCGTGACGTTGGACGCCCCGGTGACGATCACGAGCCGTGGGCCGACCGGGGCGGCGGCCAACGCCCGGTCCAGCGCGACCACAGCAGCGCCGGACGAAGATGGGGCGGGGATGCGCTGAACGTTCGGGCCGCGCCACGGCAGCAGAGCAGCGTGGTGCTCGCTGTCGAACAGCACGACCGCGGTGTTGCGAGGAACGCTGCGCGCCAACAGGTTCAGCGAATCGGTGGTGTTGCGGGTGAAGACGACGGCGTCGGACGAGCGGGCGCCGACGAACTTGCGGATGCGATCCCGCGCCTGCTCGTAGACGCGCGTGGAGACCTGGGAGGCGAACCCGGCACCGCGGTGCACGCTGGCGTACCAGGGCAGCAGCTCGTCGACGGCGTCGCGCACCTCCTGCAGACAGGGGGCCGATGCCGCGTGATCGAGGTTCGCATACGTCACGCGCTCTCCGGTGACGAGCGGAACGCGCAGGTCAGAGCCGACGACAGCCGGAACCGTGGTGACCGTGCCAGGGGTGATCGCGAGCGTCATCGAGCTGCCTCCGAGGCCAGGGGCCCCGTGTCGCGAAGGCCCGCGCTTGACCGGCGCCCCACGCGCCGGACCAGGTCCTCACCAAGGGCACCCCACCGCGGTTGGAGGGTTGCCGGCCAGCAAGCTTGGGCTTGACGCTGGCTCTCATGACCTGCCGATGACGTTAGCGGAGCCTCTCGGCGCTCGTCGACACCCGATCACATGGTGAGAAGCCTCGGAAACCGAGCTAGTCGCCGGTCTCGCCCTTCCACCGTGCGTAGCGACCAGCCCGGTCCACGGCACGTATGCGCCGCTCAGCGGCGTCGCGCGCTTCTTCGGTGGTCACGATGAGCAACTGGTCGTCGACCTGCAGCCGGGTCGTCGGCTGTGGCGTGAAACTCTTTCCGGACCGCACCACGAGGCTCACCGTGGCGCCGCTCGGCAGCCGCAGCTCGGTCATGTAGACGCCGTGCAGCTTCGACCCGCGCTGGATGTGCACCTGCAGCAGCTCGGCGCCCAGCTCGTCCAGCGGCGAGGAGTCGACCTGCACCTCCTGCGCCTCGTGCAGGTTCACCAGCCCGAGCCGGCGCGCGAGGAACGGCAGCGTCGTCCCCTGCACCACCGTGAGCACGATGACCAGCACGAACACCGCGTCGACCAGATTCCGCGCACCCTCGACCCCCTGAATCAACGGGATCAGCGCGAACACGATCGGCACCGCACCACGCAGCCCCGACCAGGAGAGGAACGCCTGCTCCCGCCACGGCACCTTGAACGGCAGCGACGCCAGCAGCACCGACAACGGCCGGGCCACGAAAGTCAGCACCACCCCGGCGATCAGCGCGGGCACCAGTGCGTCGAGCAGTCGTGACGGCGAGGCGTACAGGCCGAGCAAGACGAAGAGCCCGATCTGGGCGAGCCATCCCAGCCCCTCCGCGAACGAGAGGGTGTCGGCGCGGTGCGGCAGGCGGGCGTTGCCGAGCGCCAGAGCGGCGACGTAGGTGGCGAGGAAACCGGACGCGTGCACCAGATCGCCCGCGGTGTAAGCGATCACGCACACCGCGACGGTGGCGAGCGGGTAGAGACCGGTCGAGGGCAGAGCCGCACGTCTCAGCGCCGCCGCACCGAAAACACCGAGCAGCACGCCGATGAGCGCGCCCGCGGCGAGTTCGTAGAGCACCAGCAACGGAGCGGTCCACGAGATCCGGTCCGACGACGCCAGCAGCACCACGGCGATGTAGACCGGCGCGTCGTTGAGGCCTGATTCGAGTTCCAGCGCGCCCGTGAGCCGCGCCCCCACACCTAACGACCGCAGCACGCTGAACACGGCCGCCGCGTCCGTGGACGACAGCACCGCGCCCCACAGCAACGCCATCCGCCAGTCGAGGCCGAGCAGGAAGTGCAACGCCGTGCCGGTGACCGCGACGCTCACCGCAACGGCCACAGTGGACAGTGCGACGCCCAGCCGCAGCGACGACTTCACAGCGTGCCAACGAGTTGTGAGCCCGCCCTCGGTCAGGATCAGCACGAGGGCCGCGATGCCGAGAGACTGCGTCAGGTCGGCGTCGTCGAACTTGATGCCGAACACCGCCTCGCCCAGCAGGACGCCGATGCCCAGGTACAGCAACAACGAGGGCAGGCCGAGCCGGATCGACACCCGCACCGCGATCACCGAGATCAGCAGTACGGCTGCGCCGATGCCCAGCACGGCCGTGATGTCACCCACCTGGACCATTCTGATCGATCACCACCGAATTGGACGAATCAGGCGCGTTAACAACACCAGCCGTTCGCGCCCACTGGGCGCATGCACAGTGGAGCATGTTGATCAGTGGCTCAATCCCTGCCCTGCACGGAGTTGAACCATGAGGATCCTCATCGAGCTGGCGGCCGCCTTGATGGCGACCAGAACCACAGCAGCGCAAGCGGCGGCTCCGGCCGTCCTGGCGGCACCGAACATCAACGTCGCGAACGTCCAGGTGAAGGGCTAGCTCGACGCGGCGGGCTTCACCACGAAGCCGGTGTCGTTCGGCTACGGCGGCGCCACGGGTTACAACGTGATCGCCGACTACCCCGGCGGCGACGCGAACAACGTCGTCATGCTGGGCGGCCATCTCGACAGCGTCCGCGGCAACTTCGTCTACAACGTCCGGGAAGCCGGGTCGCCCGCCCTCGGCACGTGCGCAGGTGGTGACGAGCTCAAGACCGCGGACCCTCGCGGCCTGATCATCGTTTCGTGAGCACCTGCACTGCCTCGTCGAGCACCGGTTCGACGAGGCCGGGCAGGGTCACGTACATCTGCGCCTGGCCGAGGTAGAGACTGAACGCGATCAGCGCGCGCTTCTTCGCGTGCTCCCGGTCGAACCCGAGCTCCTCGAACAGCTCGGTCAGATATCCCAGCCGCCTCTCGGTGACGCGCTTGAGCACCGGCGCGATCACCTCGTTCTCGGCGTTCGCCTGCAACGCCATCTCCACCGAGCCCTTGCGCTGCCGGTCCAGCACCGTCTCGAACAGCGTCTTCAGCTTGTCCTGCGGGGTCTTCTCCGACTCCACCAGTTCGATGACCCGCTCGGTGTGCTCCCGTTCCCACCGCTCGACCGTCGCCTGCAGCAACGCGTCGCGGTTCGGGAAGTGGTGGTAGACGCTCCCCTTCGTCGCACCGGCCCTGGCCGCGAGCGGTTCGACGGCAACGGCCTGCACTCCGCCCTCCGCCAGCGCTCTCAGCGCTATCTCAGTCCAGTCGTCACGAGTGCGGCGCATTTCCGTACGCTAGCGTATGTTTCACCAACATACGGTGCCGTATGGAAGGAGCGTGTCGTGGTTCGCAACGTGCACGAGCGGGAACTGCCGGTCCCCGCAGGACCGTTCGTCGATCGCATCCAGGAGCTGTGGCCGGTGGCGGGCTGGCCGGCGATGAGGTTCGACCGCCCGTTGGGTGTCGGCGCGGACGGCGGGCACGGCCCGATCCGCTACCGCTGCACCGAGTTCGAGCCAGGCGAGTCGATCACGTTCGCCTTCAGCAGCGGAGAGGGCACGCACACGTTGTCGGCGTCGGGAAACGTGCTGAAACACGAGCTGGTCGGCAACTTCAGGCTCGCCACCCGGCTGCGCTGGGCCCTGGTGACCCGCTGGCTGCACGACGCCTGCCTGGAAGACCTCCTCGACAACTTCGAGCGGGCGGCAGGCCGCGAGCCCGTCGCACCGGCGCGGTGGTCGCCCTGGGTCCGACTGGTCCACCGTGCGCTCGGACTGGTCAGCAGCCGGTCGGCTCGCGTCTGATCAGGCCTTGCGCAGCAGCAACTGGGCCTGCTGGAACCGCTCGCCCTCGATCGGCTCCCGGCGCAGCCGCGCCACCTCGGCGAACCCGGACTGACCGGCCACGGCCGCGAGGGCGTCGGGCAACCACCGGTAGGCGAGCGTGACCTTGTGGTCGAACTCCTGCGGCCACGCCTCGTCACCGGCGAAGAAGCCGAGCAGCACGTGCCCGCCCGGCTTCAGCACTCGGGCGAACTCGTCGAAGACCTCCGTGAGCCGTTGCGGCGGCGTGTGGATGACGGAGTAGAACGCGAGGATGCCGCCGAGCGCCGCGTCGTCGATGTCGAGTGCCGTCATCGAGCCCTCGGCGAACCTGAGGCCCGGATGTGCCCGGCGCGCCAGCGCGATCATCTCCGGCGACAGGTCGACGCCGGACACGTCCAGCCCCAGCTCGTGCAGATGCGCGGTCAGGTGGCCGGGCCCGCAGCCGAGATCGGCGACGGGTCCGGCCTCCCCCACGATGTCGGCGAACGCTCTGAGCAACGCGCGTTCCAGCGGCAGCCGGTCGAGGATGTCGCTGAACATCTCGGCGTAGAGGCTCGCGACGGCGTCGTAGGCGATTTTGGTGTCGTGCAACGTGGACTGGTCGGTCACTCACCCACCGTACTGAGGGCGCAGCGCGCCTGGACCGGCGTGTAGGTGCCGTCGTGGTCGGCGCCATCGTTGTGCGTGCCGCCGTACAACGACCCGTCGTCCGCGAACTCCTCGTAAACGGCGGTGACCGGCGGCTGTTCAACATCACCGTGGACACGCCAAACGCTTGCCCCGTCCGGTGTCAGGCCGAGGACATCGCCCGACGAGGTGACGTCCGTGGCCTCGGCCGAACCGGTCAACGTGCGTACGACGTTGCCTTGCAGATCCCACTCCACGCCGACCGTGCCGGCGCCTCTGGACAAGCCGACGACACGGCCGTTCCGGATGGCGCGGACCTCCGTTTCGGTATGGCCGGGTAACGGTCGCAAGAGGGTGCGGATGCCGTTCTCGTCCCACACGTAGGCCTGCGCCGCCTCCTCGGCCAGGCCGTACCGCCAAGCGGCCACCCGGCCCTGGTCGTCGATGCCCGCGACGGTCCAGCTCGCGTCGTCGTCGGTGCCGGAGAGCGTCCGGGGCACCGATGAGTCCGCGGGCCAGATCGCCAACCGGCTGCCGGAACTCCCCACCGCGACCCCGCCGGCGTTGATCGCCGCAGCCCACGCGGAGCCGGCCCCGGGTAACGGGTCCAGCTCCACCCCACCGCGAGAAGCGTGGCCGTCCGCGGAGTTGACCAAGACGGTGCCGGAGGCGTTCACGTCGTCCGGGAACTGGCCCGGTTCCAGCGGCACCGACTGCACGGAACCGTTGTGCCACAACAAAGCCACGTCCTGCCATGCCGGAGCGGCACCGTAACCGAGGACGTAGCTGCCGTCGGCCGCCGCGCCGGTGATCGCCGCGAAACGCGTGCCGGCGGGCAACGGCAGATCCGCCGACGCCCACGAGCAGGCCGCCGCGGAAGCAGAACCCGGTGCGAACAAAGCGGATGCGGCCAGAGCAACGACCAGCAGAGCTCTCATCACGCATTGCCCGAGCAGTCGAACATGAGCGGCGTGCGGTAGGTCTCGTCTCCCCACGTGCCGTAGACATCGTCCCCGTCGGTGAACGACAGCTGGTTCGGCCCGGTCGAGTGGTTCACCTCGAAACCGCTGTCGGGGTCGAACCACACCAGGATGCCCGCGTAGTTCTGGGACAACACGTGGCCGCGGGAGTTCACCGCCACCGGCGAGGCGAAGTACGGGTAGCTGGCCGTGATCTCGCCGGAAGTGTTCCAGCGCACCGCCCTCGCGTCCTCGGTACCGGCGTCGGCGGTACCGACGGCATACGTGCCGCCGACCGCGGTCACCTCGGCCGTCGCACCGAGAGAGATCGCGCCGGACGCTCCGATCCAGTACTTGCCACCGGAGTTCGACCCGAGCACCGAGCCGTCGTCCGCGATGCCGGCCAGCGTCCAGGACTCGTCGGTGCCCGGTACCCGTTGCGGCGTCGCGGAACCCGCCGGCCACACCACCGGCTTGCCCTTGGACGTGCCGAGCGCGTCGCCGCGCTCGTTGAGGTAGAGCCCCTGAACCTCGTACTCGCCCGGTAAGCCCTGCAGGCCTTGGTAGACGCCGTCCGCGGAGCCGTCGTCGTGCCAGCGCGACGCCGCCTTGGAGAACGTCGAGTTCAGCAGCACCGTGCCGGACGAGTTCACGTCCGCGGCCCCGACGACGCTCCGGAAGAAGGACAGCTGCTTGACCTCCTGCCCGTCCTTCCACAGCAGCACTGTCGAGCCGTACATCGACTGGAACGACCCGTTGCCGACCGCGTACGAGCCCGCCGCGGCCGCCACTCCGCCGAACTTCACCGCGGGCGGCACCGGCAGCTCGACCGTGTCCCACGATCTGCACGCGATCGGATCAGCCGAGGCAGTAGCGGGTGCCACCACCGCCGTGGCAAGAAGCAGTGCGCCCGCCAGGACGCGCCATCCCCCAGAGAAAACCATCGCAGATCCCTTCGCTAGTTGGCCTGGTTCAACCGTAGCGACGGTGTCTGACAATTTTTTGAGGTGGAACGAGCGACGGGGCCGCCGTCCGAAGACAGCGGCCCCGCACAGCTGCGATCACACCCGCGCGACGGCCACCTTGACCTTCAGGCCGTCACCGACGGTGCCCTCGGCAACGCCCTCACCGAACACCACCGACGAGGTGAGCGTCTCCGTCTGCACGAACTCCAGATGCGGCGCCACGGCCGAACGCACCTCCTCCGGCAGGTCCAGCGTCAGCGTGATCCGGTCGGACACGTCGAGCTGAGCGTCCTTGCGAGCCTGCTGCACGACGCGCACCAGGTCACGCGCCAGCCCCTCGGCCTCCAGCTCCGGCGTCACGGCCGTGTCGAGCACGACGACACCGGCACCACCGGGCAGCGCCGCCGTGGCAGCCGGATCCGTTGCCACCAGGCGCTGTTCGTACTCACCCTCGAACAGCTCGATCCCGGCGGCGACGACCCGGCCGTCGGATTCGGACCAGTCACCGGCCTTCACGGCCTTGATGACCTTCTGCACGTTCGGCCCGAGACGCGGACCGGCAGCGCGCGCGTTCACCACGAGCTGGAACTGCCCGTACGCGTCGACGTCCGTGGACAGCGCCACGTCCTTGACGTTGACCTCGTCGCGCACGATCTCCGCGAAGTCCGCCAGCGAACCGGCCACCGGCGACGCCACCGTCAAGCGCGCCAGCGGAAGCCGCACGCGCAGCTTGTTCGCCTTGCGCAACGACAACGCGGTCGAGCACACGTCGCGGACCTCGTCCATCGCCGCCACGAGCGCGTCGTCGGCCGGCAGGTCCGACACCGACGGGAAGTCCGCCAGGTGCACCGAACGTCCACCGGTCAACCCACGCCACACGACCTCGGTCGTGTACGGCAGCAACGGCGCCGTCACGCGCGTGACGACCTCCAGCACGGTGTGCAGGGTGTCGATCGCGTCCTGCTCGCCGTCCCAGAACCGCTGCCGCGACCGCCGCACGTACCAGTTCGTCAGCACCTCCAGGTACTCGCGAACCATCTGGCACGCACCGGAGATGTCGTAGACGTCCATCGCCGCCTGGACGTCGCGCACCAGGTCGTGCGTCTTCGCCAGCGCGTACCGGTCGAGCACGTTCTTCGAGTCGACGCGCCACGTGCCCTCCTTCCCGGAAGCGTTGGCGTACAACGCGAGGAAGTACCAGGAGTTCCACAACGGCAGCACCGCCTGGCGCACCGCGTCCCTGATGCCGCGCTCGGTCACCACCAGGTCGCCGCCACGAAGGATCGGCGACGCCATGAGGAACCAGCGCATGGCGTCCGAGCCGTCGCGGTCGAAGACCTCGTTGACGTCCGGGTAGTTCTTCAGCGACTTGGACATCTTCTGGCCGTCGTCACCGAGCACGATCCCGTGCGCCACGCAGTCGCGGAACGCCGGCCGGTCGAACAACGCCGTCGCGAGCACGTGCAGCGTGTAGAACCAGCCGCGCGTCTGCCCGTTGTACTCGACGATGAAGTCGCCCGGGTAGTGGTTCTCGAACCACTCCGCGTTCTCGAACGGGTAGTGCACCTGCGCGAACGACATCGAGCCCGACTCGAACCAGCAGTCGAGCACGTCCGGGATCCGGCGCATCATCGACTTGCCGGACGGGTCGTCCGGGTTCGCGCGCACCAGGTCGTCGATGAACGGCCGGTGCAGGTTGTCCGGGCGCACGCCGAAGTCGCGCTCCAGCTCGTCCAGCGACCCGTACACGTCCGTGCGCGGGAACTCGGGGTTGTCCGAGGTCCACACGGGCAGCGGCGAGCCCCAGTACCGGTTGCGCGAGATGTTCCAGTCGCGCGCGTTCTCGAGCCACTTGCCGAACTGGCCGTCCTTGATGTGGCCGGGCACCCAGTTGATCTGCTGGTTGAGCTCGACCATCCGGTCCTTGAACTGCGTGACCGCGACGAACCACGCCGACAGCGCGCGCTGGATCAGCGGGTTCGCACACCGCCAGCAGTGCGGGTACGGGTGGTCGTACGTCTCGTGCCTCAGCAGCAGGCCCGCTTCCTTGAGGTCGCGGATGATCAGCTTGTTCGCCTCGAAGACGTGCACGCCCTGGTACGGCGCCACCTCCGCGGTGAACTTGCCGTCCGGCCCGACCGGCACGACGACCTCGATGCCCGCCGCGTCCGTCACGACCTTGTCGTCCTCACCGAACGCCGGTGCGATGTGGACGATGCCCGTGCCGTCGTCGGTGGTCACGTAGTCGGCCGTCAGGACCTGGTGCGCGTTCTCGCGGCCGACGAAGAAGTCGAACGGCGGCAGGTACTTCTTGCCGACCAGGTCAGAACCCTTGTAGCGGGCCACGACCTCGGGCTCCTCGCCCAGCTCACGCGCGTACGCCGCGACCCGAGCCTCAGCGAGCAGGTACTTGTCGCCGTCCGAGCCCACCACGGTCACGTAGTCGACGTCCGGGTGCACGGCGGCGGCCAGGTTGCTCGGCAGCGTCCACGGCGTGGTCGTCCAGACCAGCGCCTTCTCCCCGGACTCGAGGCGCAGCGCCACCGTGACGGCCGGGTCCTGCCGGTCGCGGTACGCGTCGTCCATCTTGGTCTCGGTGTTGGACAGCGGCGTCTGGCAACGCCAGCAGTACCAGAGCACCCGGAAGCCCTCGTAGATCAAGCCCTTGTCCCACAAGGCCTTGAACGCCCACATGACGCTTTCCATGTAGTCGAGGTCGAGCGTCTTGTAGTCGTTGTCGAAGTCGACCCACCGGGCCTGGCGCGTCACGTACTCGCGCCACTGGTCCGTGTACTGCAACACGGACGTGCGGCAGGCCTCGTTGAACTTCTCGATGCCGAGCTCGTCGATCTCGTGCTTCTGCGTGATGCCGAGCTGCTTCTCCGCCTCGTACTCGGCGGGCATGCCGTGCGTGTCCCAGCCGAACCGGCGCTCGACGTGCTTGCCGCGCATCGTCTGGTAGCGCGGCACGACGTCCTTGACGTAGCCGGTCAGCAGGTGCCCGTAGTGCGGCAGGCCGTTGGCGAACGGCGGGCCGTCGTAGAAGACGAACTCGTTGTCGCCGTTCTCGCCCACCGGGTTGCGGTCGATGCTCGCCTGGAAGGTCTCGTCGTCCTTCCAGTACCCGAGCACGTCCTGCTCGAGGTTCGGAAAGGACGGCTGCGCCGGGACCTCGTTCTGTCCGGCCCTGGGGTAGGCCATCTCCACTGCTCCTCGCGGTCACGTAGGACACGCGAGGACGACACGCCGGACGTTGCCCGGCAGGCCGCGGTACCACCCCGCTTGCTCACTGTTCGACGAGTGAGCCTCTCGTTCTTCGGCTGTGACGGGCCGGTCCCGTCCGGTTCTACTGAGGCGCTTCGCGCCCGTTCTTCCGGAGGCTCCCCGGTGATGGCCGGATCGGTGCCTGTACCTACAGGATACGGGTCGGCGCAAACCGTATGCTCGCCGGATGACGTTGACCATCGCGTTGTCGATCGTGCTGGCCCTGCTGTTCGTGGCCACGGGCGCGGGCAAGATCCTGGGCGCGAAGAAGTCGATCGAAGCCCGCGACCACTTCCGGATGAACGGGACGTTGTGGCGGACGATCGGCGCGCTGGAGTGGGCGGGCGCGGCGGGCCTGGTCGTGGGTCTGTTCACGTGGGAGTGGGTGGCGCACGCGGCGACGGTCGGGCTCGGGTTGCTGATGGTCGGCGCCACGATCACCCGGTTGAGGTACGACTCGAAGCCGACCGGCATGGTCGTGGACCTGGTGCTGCTCGCGTTGCTGATCACGCTGCTGTTCCTGGACCGGTGAGCTACTCCTTCCACGTCCTCGGCACTGCGGAGGTCCGGCGCGACGGCGCGCTGGTCGAGGTGGGGCACGCGCGGCAGCTGAGCGTGCTGGCGGTGCTGCTGGTGGACGTCAACCAGGTGGTCAGCGTCGACAAGCTGCTCGTGCGGGTGTGGGGTGAGGCGCCGCCACGGCAGGCCAAGTCCGCGCTCTACAGCTACATGTCCCGGCTGCGGACGGCGCTCGACGGGCTGCCGATCCTGCGGCGCTCCGGGGGTTACGTGCTGGAGGCCGAACCCGCGTCCATCGACCTGCACCTCTTCCGCTCTCTTGCGGCGGCCGGCAGGCACGGTGAGGCCGTGGCGCTCGTGCGCGGCGAACCGTTCGAGGGGCTGCACGGCGCGTGGTTCGACAGTCTGCGCGAGACGCTGGCCGGCGAGATCACCGCGGCCGAGCTCGACCACACCGACTCCAGGCTCGCTGCAGGCGAGTACCGCACGTTGGTCCCAGAGCTGACCGCGCGCACCAATGAACGCCCCCTCGACGAACGGCTCGCCGGACAGCTGATGCGCGCGTTGATCGGCGCCGACCAACGGTCCGATGCGCTCGCCTACTACTCGCGGCTGAAGCACCGGCTCGCGGACGAGCTCGGCCTCGACCCCGGTCCCGCACTGCGCGACCTGCACGCGTCGCTCACCCAGCGTCCACAGTGGAGTCCGCGGCAGCTTCCGGCCGCGCCAACGGGTTTCACCGGCCGGGAAGCCGAGCTGGCGGCACTCGAAGAAGGGCCGATCGTCACGATCACCGGGCCCGCGGGCACCGGCAAGACGTGGCTGGCGCTGCACTGGGCGCACGAGCACGCCGCCGACTACCCGGACGGCCAGCTGTTCGTGGACCTCAACGGCAGCGACCCGGCCGATGTCGTCCGCGCGTTCATCACGGCGTTGGGCACCTCACCGGACGGCATCCCGCCGGAGCCACACGCGCAGACAGCTCTCTACCGCACGTTGCTGGCGGACAGGCGCATGCTCATCGTCCTGGACAACGCCGCCGACACGGCCCAGGTCGTGCCGCTGCTGCCAGGAACACCGCGGTGCCGGGTGGTCGTGACGAGCCGCGAACGCCTGCCCGGCCTGGTCACCGCCCACGGCGCGCGCCCGGTCGTCCTCTGACGCAGGGGAGCTTCATGATTCGCTCTGTGCCGGCACCGGGTCGTCGGTGAGCTCGGCCTGGATGTGCTGACGCCGGAACACGAGCAACGACCCCAGCAGACCCAGCACCAGCACGCCAGCGGTCATCAGCCAGCTGTACCGCTCGTACCAGGGCGCCTGCGCCTTGCCGGTGAACTAGGTGCCGGACGTCGAAGAGCAGCACCTGATGACCGGCCTCGGCGAGGCCCTGGGCCAGCGGCAACCAGCCGCAGAACGAGTCACGGAGAGGCGAACCGATCGCCACGCCGCGCGGTCCTTCGCCGCGCAGCAGACCGGACACCTCGACGTCGTCCTCGGTGCGAAAGCTCACCGCCTTGTCGCGCAGCTCGCCCGGCACGCACGGGTTCGACTCAGCCTGAGCCGGCAGAGCCGTGCTGACCAGCACGAACGCGGCTACCACGCGATTCAGAAAACAGCCCCCAGAAACATCCGCTCTTCACAACGGATGCCGGGGCTGTTCGGGCGCCGTTCAGTCCGATCGGGCGGACCGGCTTTTGCGCACGAGCGTCGAGTCCGGCCTGCACAGGGCGCAGGGCGTGAACTGCAGCTGCCGTGCCTCCTGCACCGGGAGACCCAGCGTGGGCCTCCCGGCGAGCCAGGAGCACGAGCTCAGGTGGTAGCGGGGCCGCTCGTCCAGCACCCGCACCTCGTCCACCAGATCGGCCACCGCGAGCAGGTCTGCCGCGTCGGTGTCCTCTTCCGGTGGTTCCTCGTCAGCGGGCGGAGTGTCGGCCTCGGTCGAACTTTCCGGCGACACCACTACCCGTTGATCATCAGCTACTGCGAGTTGATCTACACTCTGCGCTACGGCTGCGGGGTCCCCCGGACGTCGTCGCCACCAGTCCCAGATCAGAACCAGGGCGGCGAGCACGCTCGCGCCCACGGATGACCACGCCCAGATCGTGTTGGACGTGGTCAGCGCAGGCACGAGCAGCCCGAGGGCAGCCAGCACCAGAAGTAGAACTACGAAGAGCACCTAATGAACAGTAGTTCAGCCCGCTTCGGCGCGTGCGCCGAAGGAGTAGCCCTGGGAACGACCCTCGGACGGAGCGGCCGGGCCGCGGTCCTGGAGGTCGCGCAGGGACGACTCGAGCATCGTCTTCAGTCGCGTGCGGTACTCGCGCTCGAACGTCTGCAGCTTGTCGATCTGCTTCTCGAGCGTGTTCTTCTCCTGGGTGATGTTGCCCATCACCTCGGCGTGCTTGCGCTGCGCGTCGCGGTCCAGCGCGGTGGCCTTCTCACGGGCCTGCCGCTCCAGCGTCTCGGAACGCGTCCGCGCGTCGTTCAGCATGGTCTCGGCACGCGTGCGCGCCTCGTTGACCATCGTGTCGGCCTTGGCACGCGCCTCGGACAGCAACTGCTCCGACTTCGTGCGGGCCTCGGACAGCATGCCGTCGGCTTCGGCCTTGGCCTCGCCGGTCAGCCTGTCCGCCATCTCCTGGGCGAGGCCCAGGACCTTGGCGGCCTGCACGTGGTGGTCACCGCCCCCGCCAGGGGACGTCTGCTCCATCACCGTGGGCGGCGGGACCGGCGCCAGGCGGCGCGGCTCCTCTACCGGCATACGGCTCGTCATGGGACCGGACGAAGCCTTCGCGCGCGCGTCGTCGAGGTCGGCGCGTGCGGTCTCGAGCTGCTGGTCAAGCTGCTCGACCTGCTGACGGAGATCGTTGTTCTCCTCGATCAAGCGGGCCAACTCGCCCTCAACCAGGTCGAGGAACGCGTCCACCTCGTCCTCGTTGTAGCCCCGCTTGCCAATCGGCGGCTTGCTGAATGCAACGTTGTGCACGTCAGCGGGGGTCAACGGCATCGGATCACCTCTCGCACTCCTGGGCTGCGGTCATCCCCGGCTTCCCCGTCATGGCCTGGGATCTGCGAATCGCATCAGAATGATAACGACCAGCCACAGCACAATAATCGATAGGTCCAGCCCGACGCCCCCGATCCGCACAGTCGGGATGATCCGACGAACGAGGCGGACCGGTGGGTCGGTCACGGTGTATACGGTTTCCAGCGTCACGGCCACGCCGCCCGCGGGGCGCCACTCCCTCGCGAACGTCCTCACCATCTCGACCACGACACGCGCGGTCAGGAACAGGGAGAACGCGAACAGGACGTAGAAGATGACGAGACGGATCGGGTCCACGGGTCAACTCTAACCGTGGTTCCCGAACCCACCCTCCGCCAGCTTCCGCCGGTCCTCCGCCGTCACGTCAACGTTGGGCGGTGAGAGAAGGAACACCCTGCTGGTGATCTTGTCCATGGACCCGCGCAGAGCGAACGCGAGACCGGCCGAGAAGTCGACGAGACGCTTGGCGTCCGCGTCGTCCATGTCGGTCAGGTTCAAGATCACCGGAGTGCCGTCGCGGTAGTGCTCCCCGATCGTGCGCGCCTCGCTGTAGTTACGGGGGTGAAGCGTGGTGATGCGCGCCAACGGGTTGCCTACCGGCTCGGCCACCGGGCGCAACCTGCTCACGGGCTCGCGCTGCGGCTCGACCGCGAGTGCGCCGTGCACGGGTGCATCGGCGTTCCAGCGCCGCGTGCCCGGGGTGCTCGCCCCGCGCCGCTGCTCCGGCTCGTAGTCGTCCGAGTCGTCGATCTCGGTCCGGTACCCGGAGCCCTGGAGCTCCGACCGGCCCGGCGTGAACACGCGGTTGCGCCGCGGATAGGGGTCGTAGTCGTCGGCCTCGGCCGCGTACTCGGACCGGTAGTCGCCGTAGCGGCCGCGGTCGTCGTCGTAGCCGGGGTCGTCTGCGTACTCTAGCACCTCGCCGGAGATCAGCGCCCGCGCGACACGGGTCTCGACCTCGTGCGCGATGTAGCGGCGCAACGGCCGG